>NZ_JBNGHF010000036.1:0-48920 GCF_050611805.1 Methylotuvimicrobium sp. | reverse complement strand
CTAACCGCTAACCGCTAACCGCTAACCGCTAACCGCTAACCGCTAACCGCTAACCACTCCCTTTATCAGGATAGTTGTTCAAGTTATTTGATGCGCGATTCTTAGCTACGGTAGTTATCAATAAAATGAAAAAATCCGAACGCCTGAAAACGATTGTCGAGTTAAATGTTGCCCAGGAAAAAAAAGCCTTGGAAACATTCGGGCAAGTGCAAAAAAAACAAGTTCAATTGCAAATGCAGCTCGATCATTTGATTAATTATCGTCAGGAATACCAGGAAAAATTCGACGCTTTCTGTAAAACCGGCGCTAGGGTCGGGCAATTGCTGGAGTTTAAGTCTTTTTTGGATAAACTCGATCAAGCGATTAACGGACAGGAGCAAGCGCTGCAGTCATTGGATACGGAACTAAGTCGGGTGCGCGGAAATTGGATAGGACTGCATAATCGAACTAAGAGCCTGTCGAAATTATTTGACGCGGCGCAAGCCGATGAAGTTAAGCAGTTAGATAGACGCGAGCAGAACGAACAGGATGATAGAGTCGCTTCAGGGCGGCGCGGCGGCACGAAAAATGCTGGATAAATCCGTAACAGTTAAGAGGAAAAGTATATGAGCGCTTTAAATTTATTGACGATGTTATCCGGTTCGATCGGCAAAGAAAATTTAAGCCGGCTTTTTCAGGGAGAAGATAAAACATCCGGTGACTTTGCCGAAACCTTGATGGCTCAGATCGGTTTGCTCGCACAACCCGAATCTCAGGAAAATTTAACGTTGCCAATAACTGATTTTGCGGAAATATCCGAACAATTAACGCAGTTGACAAGTTTTGATTCCGAACAAATGAGTTCGACTATGCAAGAAATTGCCGGTTTGTTGGGCAATAAATTGCCGTCCTCGGAGCATTTTGATCAAGAAATCGATCTAGAGAAAACGATGCAGAAGTTAAGCGAGGTACTCGCTCATATTGAGGCCGCGACCGAGTCGTTGACTAATTCGACTGGTATGTCCGGCAATGTCGAACGCGCCGTAACGGATGAAGCGAAGTTGCTCGATCATTCTGCTGAGGAAACCCCAGCTGCCATTCCGTTAACGACAATGCCTCTGAATATTATCGAAAACCCGGATAAGACGATACTGGCGGTCGATGCGAATACTAAGCTGCCGCTTGAGGATCAGAACGATACCGGGATTACCGATGGTGAGGGAAATATTCCTAAATTAATCAAAAATATATTACAAAACGGAGAGGAGCTGAGCAATGGCAAGTCGCTGATCGAAGAACAGCGTATTGCTGGGGAAAGCAAAGTATCGGCTGACGGAAAGGCTGTTGACCCGCATGCCAAGACCGATTCCAAAACCGCAAGTATTGAAAAAAAATTAGCGCCTTCTACGGCTGTTGAGAAACCGGTTCCGAAAATGGCGTTGGATATGGCTCAATTACACCGGCAAATTGCCGGTCAAACAAAAATCGAAGCACCGGCAATGAGCAAGCCGATGGCGCATCCCGAATGGGGCCAGGAGCTAGGCGAACGGATTGTTTGGATGAATAATCGGGCCATGCCGTTTGCCGAACTTAAACTAAATCCTCAGCATCTCGGGCCTATTTCAATTCGTATCGATATGAATCAAGATCAAACTACAATCGCATTTTCCGCTCAACAAGCTGCGGTAAAAGAAGCCATAGAAGCCGCGATCCCGAAGTTACGTGAAATGATGGGGGTTCAACAGTTGAATGTAGCTGAGATTAGCGTGACTCAAGCTTCGCTTAACGAACAAACTAAGTTACCGGGATTTGGTCAAACCGCTCAACATCAAAACGAAGGTGGACAAAAAAATAGCCGTGGAACCAGGCCTTTTGAAAACTCGGGCAGTGCGGCTAATGCTAGCGAAGATGTTGATAATGCAAATGCGGTAACCAGTTCAGGAATATTGAGTATTTTTGCATGATGGGAGTGTAATTTGTTAATCCTAAAGAGCACGGCGGCGTGTCTTTTAGTATGCCATGCTTCGACTTGGCTCGGCGCGAACGGTTATCTGTTTTTTTCCTAGAAATGATTCTGCCGTATCATGCTCCAGTTTTATTTGTAAAAGCTGTGGGAAATGGTCGTGGTTTTTAATTTATAATTCAACGCCTTATGTCAGTAGGCATTGCATTTGATAAGGCTGGATTAAGGAAATGAATAAATTTTCGATTTTTGCTTTCGATTGCTCGGAAATTATTTAAGAAATCGGGTAATGTTCTCTTCGGAGATAAAAAATTTATTCAATTTCAAGAGGATATTTATATGGATTCTCAGCTTCTAACACAACAGCGCGCACAATTTATTGACCGAGTGCATCAGGAATTTTTAGTTATGACAGGCTACGGTGCACATGTTCATGTCAATACACATGGCATTTTGATGTTATTCAATCAATTTTTAAACCAACAAAGACCGGAGAGAGAATTTATCAGAGCAGCGATTAGTTCTCTTAAGCGGACATAATTTCCAGTCTTATTCTTCGCGCGGTCAGGGCTACTTTTCGATGCTTACAAGGAAACCGTTGGTAGACTAGCACTCAGTCAATCTTGTCTTGACGGGTAAAGGTAAATCCGTTCGTCCTGAGCCTGTTGAAGGATGAATTGATTTACGCTGAGTTAAATAATTTTTATCCGAAATTGTAAAAATGACTGAGTATTAGTCATGTATTGGCAGTCGACGCTTACAGCGTAATCGGCACGGTTTCTGTGATTAGATAGGCTCAAGCTTTAACCGCTACGCCAAATAGAAAAGAGTAACCAAATTCCGCCCAATAATGCGCCGACGAAAGCGGTCAAACCGATCAACGATGAGGCACCACCTTCAACGGTCGAGACAATAGAGCTGCCGATAATCATTGCCGCAGTAACTAAGCTGACGGAAATTCGATTGACCACACGGTCGAGCTCCTTGCCCAGCCATTCCGGTCGCGTGATGTCCAATCGAACGCTCAACGCACCTCGTCGCAAATCCTCCATAATTCGGTGCATATCTTCCGGTAACTCGCTTAGCATTTCAACGAGTCCGGCCGCCGATTTAAAACCGCGACGCGCCATGGCTTCGGGATTGTACCGGAGTAGAAACGCCCTTTTGAGTAGCGGTGTTGCCGTCACGACCAAATTAAATGACGGATCGAGTTGTCGTCCCAAACTTTCCAATGTAATGAATGTTTTAATTAATAATGTCAGATCGGCCGGCAAATTGAGCTGATGGTCGCGTAGTAAATTCGTTAAATTAAATAGCAACTCTCCTATGTGCAGGTCTTTCAATGGGATATCGTGGTATTGGTCGATAAAATTGTCGATTTCCAGCGTCAATGCGTCTTTATTTGCCATCGACTTATCGGCCCATTTCAAAAGAATTTTGACGACGATATCCGGATCGCGCTCCACTAAACCGTGCAACAGATTGACGACTTGATTCCTCCGTTCGTCGGTGAGTCTGCCGACCATGCCGAAATCGATAAACGCGATGCGATTGCCGGAAAGAAAGAAGCAATTCCCGGGGTGAGGGTCGGCATGAAAAAAACCGTCTTCTAGAATCATTTTAAGCACCGCATCGGCACCGGTTTTAGCCAGTTTTTTCCGGTCTAAATTTGAGTCATCGATGCGATCGATATCATGACCCGAAATGCCGTCGATGTATTCCTGAACATTCACGCGCTCAGAAGTCCATTGCCAATATACTTTGGGAATAATGATAGTGCGGCTTTTTTTAAAGTTGACGCGCATGCGTTCGCTATTGCGCCCTTCGATAGCCAAATCCAACTCTCGACGCATTGATAATGTGAATTGGCGTACGATTTCCTGTGGATTATAACGACGCAGATCCTTGATTTCCCGGGCTGCAACCTCGGTCATTTGGTTGAGTAGGCGCAAATCCGCTTCGACGGTAGGCCGTATGCCGGGACGGCGGATTTTGACAATAACCTGAGTGCCATCCTCCAGCGAAGCTTTATGAACTTGGCCAATCGAAGCGGCTGCTATCGGCGTTTTGTCGAAAGTTGCAAAGACTTCGTGCGGCGGGGCCCCCAGGTCTTCCTCTAGCTGTGCCAAGATTTTATCGATCGGTGCCGGACGGGCTTGGTCCTGCAGTTTTTCGAACTCGGCAATCCAGGTAGGGCTGAACAAGTCGGGGCGAGTTGCGAAAATCTGGCCCAGTTTCACGAAAGTAGGGCCCATTTCTTCCAGAACTCGACGAATGCGTTCCGGTGGTTCCATACTGGTCAATTCGTCGATTTCATGCCAGTGCAAAACATGGCCGGCGCGCTCAACAAGACCAACAATGCCGAGTCGGCGGACAATATCGCCGAAACCATAGCGGATCAAAATCGAAGTGATTTCATGAACGCGTCCGAAATCTCTAGCGACGGAAAAGGTTTCCAATATCATTATGTTGGTATGCTGACGGTTAGGTGGCGGAAATGAATGTCAATATGGGAGAGGGATATCTCGGTAAGTCAATGGTTCATAATTTATATAGTTAGCAGTTAGCAGATCGTTAACTTTGGGTTGAAATTCATGTCTGCGTCAAGTTCATATATACCCGTAGTAGATCAAAATTCGGTGCCGGGATGTCCGCCAAAGGACGCCGTGAATACGTCCATGTAGACTCTATGCTAGCTCCATGCTGACCCCTCACCTAACGCTAGGTGAGGGCTCGGATACCCCGGCGCCTCCTCCGGCACTGCCGAAATTTGAAGTGCGAAAGGTATACAAAGAACATGAATAATCGGGAGATTCATATTTGTTATAAAAGTTTCATAAGCCATCGGTCGTAACTTTATCGGCCATATGAATAGCCAGCCAAATCGTGTCACTGTTTCGATCGGTCCATTCTACCCGATGTAAGGTATGTGCCGGGATTAATAAATAATCTCCGGGATTTAAAACAATATCTTCGGGGCGGTTTTTATAACGTAGTTTCGCTTGCCCTTGAAGGAGCAGTACCCACTCGTCCCAGTCTTGATCGTACCAATGGCCGGCTTTTGTCGATTGATTCCTAGAGACAATCCGCTCAATGCGGACATGATCGGTTTTTAGCACGGTTTCGAAGAGTTCTTCGGGTAATCGACTTGGAATGTTTGCGAAAATATTGGAATAGCTTATGGACATCGTTAATATGAATCCAGTCAAAAAGCGATAAATATAGCAAAGGTGAAAGGTGAAAGATGAAAGATTCGCTGTTTCCCAAGCTCCTGCTTGGGAAACACTTGCGCGAAGCTCTAGCTTCGCGGTGCAAAAGTTATTGTGGAGGCGGGGTAAGCAACTCCGATTTAAACGATCAAGTCTATAACTTTTCCTGATTAGCAAGTTTCTTCAGCTAAAGCCCAAAAACCAGCATATCCCTAGCAGGACGGGGTTTGCGACCCCGTCCCGCAGAAGTGGCTACGACTGACCACTGCTCGGACAGTTGGCTTCGGCAAGCTGAAGCATCTTGCTAATCAGGTAACTTTTTACCGAATGCCTCGAGGCCTCTCCATACGGTAATGCCAAACTTTGGAGTGCGAAAGGTGTATATTCTAGCCGTCGATACATTTTAGATGGAAGACTGAACGCTAATAATTGTTGCTGATTTGAAGTTACAATGATCGTCAACCAACACAGAGAGGTAGTATCATGAATTTAAAAGATATTGATTGGCAAGCGGGATTTGATAAGGGTGTTGTCGGAATGCGATGGGCTTTAAGGGGCCTGGATAAGCTTAAGTGTCTCGACTTTATAGCGCCTTTGTTGTTACGTCTTTATCTCGTTCCGGTACTCTGGATGGCCGGGTCGAAAAAATTCGCCAATTTTTCCGATACGGCGGCATGGTTTGGTGATGATCAGTGGGGATTGGGCTTGCCATTACCTTATTTGCTGGTATTCCTAGTAGCATTGATCGAAGTATTGGGATCGGTTTTTTTGTTGATCGGATTCGGAGTCAGATTGATTTCATTACCGTTGATGATCGTAATGGCGGTGGCGGGAGTTTTGGTGCATCTCAAGAACGGCTGGCTCGCGATTGCGACCGGTTCCGGATTATTGGCAACCGACCGTACGATCGGTGCGGTAGAGCGACTGGAACAGGCCAAATCGATCTTACAGCAATACGGCAATTACGACTGGCTGACTGAAAACGGGGCCTTCGTCGTATTGAATAACGGAGTCGAATTTGCCGCAACTTACTTTATTATGTTGTTAGTATTGTTTTTTATCGGCGCCGGACGTTATGTCAGCATCGATTATTGGCTGGCGGCAAAATACTCAGAGGAATAGCTATATGTTGATTAAATCCAAAGCGGTCGTCTCGGAAAACGACGTGACCGACCGGACAGTTTTCGAAGCCCGCAGAAGCATTATTAAAGCCGCACTGACGTTACCTTTGGCGGGAGCGCTACCGAGTATTTCGGAAGCCAAAAACAAAATATATACCGAGGTTCCGGTCGGCCCCTATTCGGCGGATCTAGAGCCGAACAAATTTGAAGATGTCGCCAACTATACTAATTACTATGAATTTTCGACCAATAAGACCGACTCGACAGTCCTGGCGCGGCCCTTGGTAACAAGGCCTTGGTCGGTCGCCGTCGAAGGCGAAGTCGAAGCGCCCGGCGTCTACGATTTGGAGGATATTCTCAAGGCCAATCCCTTGGAACAGCGTATTTACCGATTCAGATGTGTCGAGGCTTGGTCCATGGTTGTGCCGTGGATCGGCTTTCCGTTGGGGGCAATGCTGAAACAGTTCAAACCGACCTCGAAAGCTAAATATGTCGAATTTACGACATTATATAAACCGTCGATCATGGTCGGTCAGAAAAGTAGCGTATTGGAATGGCCTTATGTCGAGGGTTTGCGTATCGACGAAGCAATGCATCCCCTAGCGTTCATCGCAACCGGAATGTACGACGACGTTTTGCCGAATCAAAACGGCGCTCCGTTACGTCTGGTCGTCCCGTGGAAATACGGATTTAAGAGCATCAAGGCAATCGTCAAGATTCGCTTTCAAGAAGACATGCCAAAAACGGCCTGGAATAAAAGCGCACCGCATGAATATGGTTTTTTTGCCAACGTCAATCCAGACGTGTCGCACCCGCGTTGGAGTCAAAGCCGCGAACGCGTTCTCGGCGCAAGTATTTTTACACCAAAACGCAAAACCGAGTTATTCAACGGGTATGGTGAAGCCGTCGCGTCTTTATATGCGGGTATGGATTTGACGAAGAATTTTTAACCCTAAATTCGAGATGAAGGATTGCAAGCGGCATTACTGCTGCCAGCATCCTCGTTAGGTACTTTTCGTTCCTTGATGTTTTCCGTTAATAGGGCGGGCGTAGCTCTCAATGGAATCAAGGCATCTCGGCCGGGCGGGTAAACACGTAATCGGTTTTTTCGGCCTTGGCATGACAACCGGCGCATTCCTGCGCGAAATTGGCGTTATCACCGTAAGGTTTCAGTTCCTTGCCGACCCAGCGCGCATAGCCCCAGCCTTGAGTCGATAGGTATTTTTTGCTGTCTTTAATCATGAATTCGAAATGTTGCACATCGCCTGGAACGGTTGCGGCTTCCCACAACGGGTGCTGTCTGTCTTTCCAGACCAGTTTTGCCAGTATCGCGCCTTCCGGCCACGGATTGATATTGCCGCTGCGGGCGGCTTTGACTGCGATGCTATTGCCGAGAATTCCCCGCAGCGAATGGTTATCGGTCCGGTGCGCGACACCGATGAATTGCCAGTTTTGGTAATTTTTCGGCATTTCGATGCCGTTCGGCGTGGTTGCCGGTTGTTTAGTTTCGGCATAAGCGCTGAAAGATATCGACAGGCTGATGGCGATCGTTGAACACAGTCGTAATGGTAATGTGTATTTCATGGATTATTCCTCTTCACGTTGGTTGATATTTGATGATCTTAAAAAGCATTTCACCATGATGATCATGAAGAATAAGAAGCAAGTTCAGTAACTTCTTATTTGTTGGTAGTAAGCGGTAAGCTTATTCTAAATTTGCTGCCTTTGTTTACATGGGATTCTACCTCAATCTTACCGTTGTGGTTTTGGATGATTTTATAGGATAGCGATAAACCCAATCCGGTTCCTTGCCCAACCGGCTTCGTCGTAAAAAACGGGTCGAAAAGTTTAGAACGGATTTTTTCAGGAATACCTTTGCCGGTGTCTTCGATTTCAATCCAAATGCGGTCTTTTTCGGTCCCGGTTCTGATATAAATAGTACCGAATGTTTCGATGGCGTGAGCGGCGTTGACCAATAAGTTCATGAAGACCTGATTTAACTGTGCGCCAATGCATAGATAAGGTTCTAATCCGGTATATTCCTTGACGATTTTCGCTTTGTATTTGAGTTCGTTTTGAATGATATTCAAAGTAGCGTCGATGCCAGCCTCAATGTTGAATAGTTCCATTTCCTGCTTGTCGATCCGGGAGAAATCTCTAAGATCCTGAACAATCTTACGCGCGCGCGTCGCTCCTTCGATCGATTCATCGACCAGATCCGACAAGTCGGTTTTTAGATAATCGATATCGATTTTTTCCTTTAGCCGATGGTAAGCAAGAACTTCGAGGTTATCGGCGGGCAGTTCCTGGGCAAGCCTTTCGGCCGCCTCTGAAAACTTCAGGATATCGTTCAGATATTGTTTCAGGCTATTTAGGTTGGAAAAGATATAACCTAACGGATTGTTGATTTCATGAGCGACACCGGCGGCTAGTTGCCCGATAGAGGCCATTTTTTCGGATTGAATCAGATGGGCTTGGGTTTCTTTTAGGCGTGCATTCAGTCGGACTTGTTCGTTTTTTTCCGCTTCCAAGGTTTTGTTGGCATTGAGCAACTGCTGCGTCCGTTCCTCGACTTGTTCCATCAATAACTGATTGATGCGGGCGATTGTGATTTCGGCATTCTTTTGATTAGTAATATCCATGCCGCAGCCCATGAGTCCGGCAAAACTGCCGTTTCTTCTGATTCGCGGGACGCCTGTTTCCAGAATCCAGACAATACTTTCATCTTCTCGACGCAAGCGGTACTGAATCTTGAATTTTTTTAAGTCGGACGCGGCATGAGCATAGGTATCCGCAACTTTATCCCGATCGTCGGGATGAATCATGTCTAACCATTGAGAATGGTTGCCGGAGCCTAAGGGGATATTGAATTTTTTATAACGGTAACGATTGCAGAAGACGGGAATGTTTTTGGCATTGGAAATCCATATCAATGCCGGTAAATTATCGGCCATCTCCTTGAAGCGGTCTTCGCTTTCCCGTAAGGCCGAATAGAGATTGCTTTGCATGATAATGCCGGCTTGGTCGATCTTGGCCGCATCGGCAATCGGCTTGCCGAGCATGCAATCGGCCATTTTTTTATCGGTGCCTAGTATGTGCCGGTATAGCCAATCGAATAGAAAATCGAGTAAGTGATGCAGTAGAAAAGATGCGTTATCCGGCTTTTGATTGCGCGCTTCGACGATTGTTTCGACAAATTGTCGATGTTCGTTTTTGTGCGATATGAACAATGCTTCCTCGAAGTCCGATTGTTGCATCAATTTCTCTTCTTCATCGAAATGATAGCGTGTGTAATCGATCAAATCGTCGAGAAGTTCGGTGATTGTATCGGGGGCATGGCCTAAGGCTACGGCTTCGTCGAGACGATTGATCAGCTCTAAAAGTCGGCGGTGCTGATCGTCTACGCTGGCTATGCCTAATTTAAGACTATCGTTCCAAGTTAAAATAGAATCCATATTATTCGAATCGGTTAAGGATTTCGTGATAAATAAAGCCCTGGAGCTGTGAGTTTTGTTGAGACGGCGGCGACGGGTGCCCGGAGCCGAATTTTGATCTACATAAGGGTATCCGTTGAATAATCCCTTTTGATCGAAAAAAATCCGTCTTAGAACAAAAGGTATGGGATGTGTCTATCGAGGACCGCCGTGAACCATCCATGGGGGCTTGACGGCAGCGCTCGAACGCCAAGGATGGCGTGAATGCAGATTTTGCATGGAGCAAAAATCTGCCCTGCTGCCGACATCCTCGCTAGCCACACCTCATACCTTCATAAAGTTAGCCATTTTTTGAGTATAAAGGGAGTAGTTACGGATTAGAGTTCTGTCGGTTTAACAGCGCTATACGTATAATTTTGGCTATGTTCGCGTTAGCAGTTGAAACAGTTCTCTTTCCTACTAAATAAACTATTTAGGAAATAGCCAATGATTGCTTTCCCAAACACTGAGCGTGGAAGAGTGTACGATTACTCGCTCGACAGGACGCCGTAAATACCTCCATGTAGGCTTGACGGCGGCTTTTCCCTGCCGCCGACACCTGTCAATCGAGCAACCGTACCCTCCTTTCAACCATTAGAGCGATATTGAAAAAAGGAAAGTTTTTCAGAGTTGTATCCTTGGGTTTCAAGTTGGCTTTAAGTTCAAAAGTATCAACTATTAACGCGAACATAGCCATAAATTTCGTAGTATAGCCTAAAGTTGAATTGTTTCGTTCGTTTGGCGTAGACTGGCGTAAGTGTATGGGCAGCAATTCGTTTTGCGAATGGCGGCTATACTGGATGTTTTATTCATCGGTCGATTTTCCCTAAGGTCATGGCTCAATACGACGAAAGCAGTCAAAAACTGACGATCAAGCTGGTTTATTACGGCCCGGCCCTCAGCGGCAAGACGACTAATTTAATGCGTCTGCACGATATTTTAACGCCCGATATGAAAGGCGAGTTGATGATCATGGAAACCGCCGACGACCGAACCTTGTTTTTTGATTTATTGCCGTTGGGTTTTCGCGCACCGTCCGGATTATTGATCAAATTCAAGATTTACACGGTGCCGGGACAGGTGATACACGACAGTACGCGCAAGGCCGTGTTGTCCCGGGCCGACGGCGTCGTGTTCGTTGCCGATTCGCAACGGACGCAAAGCGTCAATAACGGCGAGTCGTTTGAAAATTTAGCCGCAAACGCCGCGCGCGTCGGGCTCGATTTTCAGCAATTGCCGTTGGTCGTGCAGTTCAACAAGCGCGACTTGCCGGCAATTCTGAGCGAACAGGAAATAATGGCGCGGTGGGAAAAGGCGCCGTGGCCGGTTTTGTTTAGTTCTGCATTGACCGGCGAGGGCATCATCGAGACCTTCAAGGCTTTGTTGGCGGCCGTTTATCGAACTTGCGATCGGCTGTACCGCTTGCAATCGGATCATGGTCTCGATTGCGATAGCTTTATCGCGCAAACGTTGGGCGGTTCATTATCATCGGCAAGAGGTTGAGACGATGTACGACTTTCAATCGGGGGGCGATTTCGAACGCGATTTGAACCTTGACGAACTCTTGACAGGTATCGACAAGAGCCGCTTGATTTCGGCATTGAATGTCTTATTGGACACTACGGTCGGCGTCGTGGACGATACAGGGGCAAGTGTAATCGGCGACAACAGCTCGAAGACGGTTGATCGGGTGCCCTTGCATGGCGAGCTGGAGCCTGTCGGCTTTTTGCAGACACGAACCGCCGTTCCATCCGAACGCTTGAGTGCCGCGGCCGATTTGATGCAGCTGATTTTGTGCTGCAATGCTCGCTATTTGTTGGCATCCGATATTCATCTACAAACCCAGCGCGACGATTTCGAGGAATTACAGCGCAGAAACGTGGCTTTGCAAGCGTCCGAAGCGCGCTACAAAAAACTTTCCGAAAGTTTGGAAATACGCGTCAAGGAGCAGGTTAAAACGATCGAAAAGGCGCATTTGAAGCTTTATAGAAATGAAAAGCAGGCTTCGGTAGGTCGGTTGGCGGCCGGTGTGGCGCATGAGATCAACAATCCGTTAGGCTTCATTCGTAGCAATGTCGCTACCGCCGCATCCTATCTGGAATCGTTTTACGAATTCAATGCTTTGATCGATAACGGGGCTTCATCGAAGGAATTATGCAAAGTCTGGGAAGAACGGGAATTGTCGTTATTGCTCGACGATTTCAAGGATTTGATGAAAGAAAGCCTCGAAGGGCTCGATCGTATCGCTAAGATCGTTATTGCATTGAAGGGTTTTTCGCGTATCGATCAAACCGAAACCGAACGAGCCGATATCGATACGATCGTTCGGCAAATCTGCCAGGTTGCCGAATCGCAATGGCAACAAAAAGCGAAACTCGTTTTGGAGCTGTCTTCGGAAAACCCGATTCAATGTCAATCCGCGCAATTAGGCCAAGTCGTATACGGGCTGCTGGGTAATGCGGTAGATGCGATCGAAACAAACGGCATTATTCGTATCCGCACCGCTGTTCGAAACGGGGTTGTCGTGCTCGAAGTTCAAGATAATGGACGCGGCATTCCGGAGGCGGTTTTGGCGCATGTGTTCGAACCGTTTTTCACGACTAAAGAGGTAGGGCAGGGGACGGGGCTGGGCTTGACCGTTTGTCACGATATAGTCAAAGAGCACGGCGGCACGATCGAAATCGTGAGCCAGGTAAGTAAGGGGACTCGGGTAACGGTTAACTTACCTGTGCAGAATGCTATTCAGTAATCTAATTGAGTCTTAATAATGTCGTTTTATGCCTCATTGTTTACCGGTGGCCAAAATACTGACGCCACGGACGAGCAAAACGATACGCAGCAAGCATCCAAGTCGTACGGTATCTTACTGGTCGACGACGAACCCAACGTACTTAGTGCGTTACGGCGCGTGTTCCGTCAGGAGAACTACCGCGTCGAAGTCGCCATGTCCGGCGACGAAGCTTTACACACGCTCGCGAACGGTCAATTTCAACTCGTTATTTCCGACTATAAAATGCCGGGGATGAACGGCGCCGAATTGCTACGGCGCGTCAAAATGCTTCATCCCGACATTATTCGAATCATGTTGACCGGCGAGGCCGATACCGGCGCGGTACTCGGTGCGATTAACGAAGGCGCGGTCTATAAGTTCATTCTCAAACCCTGGAATAACGACGATTTGCGTATTACGGTCGGCTTGGCGCTGGAACAGTACGACCTGATCGAAAAAAATAAAAAGCTCCAGCACGACAATGTCAATAAAACCAAGGAGATTAAGCGGCTCAGCAAACTGGCCGTGTCCGATAGCGCCCGAATCGCGATCATGCTGCATAAAAAACAATTGCTCAGCGATCGGCAGCTTCAAGAGTTATACAAAATCAAGCAGACTCGAAAGGATTCGATGCTCAAATTGATATTGGAGCGCGAATGGGTGGCCGAGAAAACGATTCGCAGCATTTTACGTAAGGAACTGCTCATCGAAGAAGTCTCGCTGCCGGAGTTTCAGGTCAATCCCGAAGCGGTCGAGCTGTTGCCTCGTTCGGTGTGCGAACAACATTGCGTATTGCCGTTGAAAGTCGATCAACGCCAATTGTTACTGGTCATGGCCGACCCGCTCGATATGGGCTTGCAGGCGGAATTACGGTTCATGACCGGCTTGACGATTGAAACCGTGATGGCCGATATCGCCGCGATCAAGAAAAAAATCAATGCCGTTTACGGCGACGAGCCTAGCTTCGGCGAAATCGAAACCATAGTTTCCGCTCTGGACCCGTTCGAGACGATCGAAGTCGTCATCGATCACGAAGACGATATTTCGCTTGAACAATTGCTGCAGGAAACGTCCGAACCGCCGGCAATACGATTGGTCAATTCGATCATCATCGAAGCGATACGCCTGAGAGCCAGCGATATTCATATTCAACCGCGAACGAAAAGCATCGTCGTTCGTTACCGAATCGACGGTATATTGTTCGATAAGATATACATCCCGAACCAACTGCACAATCAACTCGTTTCGCGCATCAAGGTCATGGCTGAAATGGATATAACCGAGCGGCGCAGGCCTCAGGACGGACGGATTACTGTCAAAACGCCGATGCGTATCGTCGACCTTAGAATTTCGACTCTGCCGGTCATCAACGGCGAAAAGGTCGTGATGCGAATTCTGGACAGGAATGCACAGATTCAAAGTATCGATAACCTTGACGTTGCGGAATCGGAACGAGAAAAGTTGCTGCACCTGATCAACAAACCGCAAGGTATCGTCCTCGCGACCGGGCCGACCGGCAGCGGCAAGACGACTACGCTTTATGCCTTACTGCAGCACGGCGTGACACCGACCAAAAACTATCTCACGATCGAAGAGCCGGTCGAATATTTTCTCGATTCGGCCGGCCAGGTCAATGTGCGCGAAAAGATCGGATTGACTTTTCCGATGATATTGCGCGCGATTTTACGGCAAGACCCCGATGTGATTCTGTTAGGTGAAATCCGCGATTTCGAAACCGCCGAAGTGGCGTTTCAGGCGGCCCTAACCGGGCACTTGGTGTTTTCTACGCTGCATACCAATTCCGCATTGGCAACGGTGGCAAGATTGATCGATTTAGGCTTGAAGCCGTTCATCGTCGCCAGCGGGCTTGAAGGTGTAATTTCTCAGCGCTTGGTGCGCAAGATTTGCACGCATTGCCGGGAAGTCTGCGCGCCCGATCCCGAAACGATGCGCATGCTCGGTCCGTTATTCAATACAAACGCGATCGAAGTATACCGGGGCAAAGGGTGCGAAAACTGCGGCAATACCGGCTATCAGGGCCGAGTGTGCTTGATGGAGATTTTGGCGCTCAACGAAGCCATGCGCGATCTGATAACCGCACAGGCCAGTTTCGGCGACCTGAGAACTTTGGCGGTTGAAAACGGCTATCGAACGCTGCTCGACGATGCGTTCGATAAGGCCGTTGCGGGTACGACGACTTGTGAGGAAATATTGCGCGTTCTGGGTCCGCAGAGTTGTTTCTGAGTCGCGCCTCGAAATAAAGGGCTACGATTACGATAATCATCAACCTAGAAAAACATTTCACTATGAAGATCATGAAGAATAACAAGTCAATTCAATAGCCCGCCATGCTTATGCAAAACAATTTTGCTCTCCTGAAAAGCTGCGAAAAGTTAATGAATATCCTATTGAAATACTCTAATAACTTCATGTACCTCAAGGTTAAATTGCCGAATTTAGGTTTATAGGAATTTATTTATGACTGACTTCGAGCCACCATCGGAGCGAGTGCTCTTACTCGTCGACGACGAAATCAATATCGTCAAAGCTTTGAAACGGTCCTTGCGTAGAGATGGCTATCAAATTTTGACAGCCAATAGCGGTGCTGAAGGACTGGAATTATTGGGTCGACAACGCGTAGGCGTTATCGTTTCCGACCAGCGCATGCCGCACATGACCGGCGCCGAGTTTTTAAGCGATGTCAAAGTACTGTACCCCGATACGATGCGCATCATGTTGTCCGGCTACACCGATTTGGAGTCGGTGACCAATGCGATAAATGAAGGAGCGATTTATAAATTTTTAACCAAGCCGTGGGAAGACGATTTGTTGCGGGACAATATCCGTATTGCGTTCGAACATTATGAAATGGCATTAGACAATCGGCGTCTGACCGCCGAGTTGCAACATGCCAACGAGGAACTCCAGCAATTCAACCGGGAATTGGAGAGCCAGGTCAAAGAAAAGACACGAGAAATTATACGCAATGTCAATCTGCTGCCGGTCTCGCAAGAGATCCTCGAGCATTTGCCGGTAGCTGTGGTCGGTATCGATGAACAAGGCATGATCGCCGTCGCGAACCGCGAATCCAACAGATTGCTTCGTGGTTCGTCCCTAGGCGGACTTGTCGGTTTGCAAGCAAGCGAGGTAATGCCGTCGGAAGTCATGGGCTGGGTAGGTCAATGTTTCGGCGGTGCTTTACTGGATAATAATGCCGCACGGATCTTAACTCTAGGAGGCGTCGAGACGACCGTTTCGGTGCGGGCGATGGGCTATTCCAGCGGCGCCAGAGGTGCCATTGTTGTGTTAACCAAGGCTTAATTTATGACCTCCAATGATTTCGGTTACCAGTCCGAAGATTGAGCCGATCTCGCCGGAAGAGCATTGCTACAAACCACGCTTGGTATGAAAACGCCTGCAAATTACAAGGGCGTAGGGTACGCTGCGCGTACCAAAGCCGTGCCCGGGCGGTTCGAATAGACAGCGAAGTTTGTAAGTGATCAAGAATGCATATTGGTTAAATAGCCCCCCACAGGGATATTTTGTTAAACCATTAAAATCAATAAATTCTTGTCAAAAGATGTAAAGAATTGAGGTATAAGAGGCTAAAGCAAGTTTTGGAGACGCTATGCTGTTCAATGAAAATAAGCAATTGCAATGGATTAACGAATTGTATCAATTGGGTCAATCCGATTCATTACAAGAAAATCCCGTTCAATTTTACCGAGATATTCTTCGCTTTATTTTGGAAGGGCTCGATGCCGATACCGGTTCGTTGATCATGCTTGACAATGAACGCTATGTCATCAAATCCGGAGTCGGATTGCCCGAAGCATGTATCGGACGGCCGATATCGGATCATAGTGCCGTCATTCGTTGGGTGTTGGATAACCGGCGCGCATTATTGCTCAAAGGTAAAATCGATCAAGATCCCCGCTTTAAGAATCATGGTCCGAGATCCGATTCGCGTATTCCGGCGGCGGCCCTCTGTTGGCCTCTGATTTTGGGACAACGCTCGATCGGTACGATTTGCGTAAATAAATTAAATGAACCATCGGCATATACCGAAGCGGATCTGGAAAGTGGCCAATTAATGGCCAATGCGATCGCGCTGGCGATTGACAATATGCTGCTGAACATCGACCGACGCAAGCACATTCAAGAACTGGCCGGTACTAACCGCCAGTTGCAGATTATCCGGCGACGCTATGAAGAGTCGGAAAAACGTTTGCTTGACATCCTAAATTCATTGGACAGTGTGGTTTGGTCGATGGAGCCCGGAACATTGAAACTCCTCTATTTGAACGATGCGGCCGAGGACATTTCCGGCAGACCGGTCCGGGATTTTTTCGAAAGTCCGGATTTATGGTTGTCCATCGTTGATCCTAAGGACAGACAAAACGTCGAAAACCGGTTAGCCGATTTACCCGCGACCGGTTCCCATAAGCTCGCTTACCGCATCATACGTCCCGACGGCGAACAGCGCTGGTTGTATCAATCGATGCGTTATGTTCGCGATGAAAACGGAGAGCCGCTCCGTATCGACGGTATCACGGCCGATATTACCGGGCATAAAAAGGCCGAGGACTTGCTAAAACAGCGTAATACGGAATTACAGCAAGCATTGACACAACTTCAAGAGCTGCAGCAGCAATTGATGCAATCGGAAAAAATGTCGTCAATCGGTCAGTTGGCGGCCGGCGTCGCTCATGAAATCAACAACCCGATCGGCTACATCAATTCCAATCTGACAGCTTTGAAAAACTATATAGAGGATTTACTCGAGCTGGTGGAAATGTATGAAAATCTCGATTCGGTTTGCAGCGATGCGGAACGGCTCGGTCCGTTACAGGCATTTAAACGGCAGATCGACTTGCCTTTCTTGAAAGAAGACGTGCTCGACTTGTTGAACGAATCGCGGGAAGGTGCGGATCGGGTCAAAAAAATCGTGCAGGATCTCAAGGATTTTTCTCATGTCGGCGGAGACGATGACTGGCAATGGGCGGATTTACAGGCTTGTTTGGATAGTACGTTGAATATCGTGCATAACGAGACCAAATACAAAGCGGACATTATAAAGGAATACGGCAATCTTCCTCGGGTCTGGTGTTTGCCGCATCAACTGAATCAGGTGTTCATGAATTTATTGGTTAACGCCGCGCATGCCATTGAAGACAAAGGCACCATCACGATTCGTAGCGGGACCGAAGACGGCGGACGGGTATGGATCGAGATTACGGATACCGGCAAAGGCATTGCGCAGGAGCACATTACTAAAATTTTCGATCCGTTTTTTACGACCAAACCGGTCGGAAAAGGAACCGGTTTAGGGCTTTCGGTTTCGTACAACATCATCAAAAAACATGACGGAGAAATTCGATTGGACAGCCGAGTAGGCGGAGGTACGACGTTTCGGATCGTGTTACCGGTTAAACATAATGAGCCGGGCAAATGAATGCCTGCCTACATTAGCCCTTTCCCGAGTTGCTATGAACCTAAAATGAGCAGTTGGCATGTGTTGTAGATCGTTTGTGCTGAGCCAAGTGGAAGCAGCATGAAGGGTTTACAATACTTTCGCTGTAAGTATTTTCAACCCTCTCTCTTAAAAACATGGGCTAGGGGAGTTTTTTTAAATAAACTCCCTTTTACAAAGGGGGGCAAAGTTCCTGATTGTTTTAAATGCATAGGTCTGAATAATTATTTTTCATCAACAGGCTCAGGGTGAACGATAGTTTGAGGCTGTCAACTGCTCTTTGTAGAATTAAGGCATGTAGCCCGTATGCAGCGTAGCGG
This sequence comes from Methylotuvimicrobium sp., assembly GCF_050611805.1. Lineage (NCBI taxonomy): Bacteria > Pseudomonadati > Pseudomonadota > Gammaproteobacteria > Methylococcales > Methylococcaceae > Methylotuvimicrobium > Methylotuvimicrobium sp. The sequence continues at coordinate 30,612 of NZ_JBNGHF010000036.1, read as the reverse complement.
AATACGGGAATGGCATGGCTCCGAACTTCCCTGATTGCGCTACGCTCCATCTGGGCTACGCTGCTTAGACTCGCAGGAAACGGTCGGTAGCGTTTTAGCAGCGAGGGCTGTGCTTAGCTTAATGCATATGGGTATTCAGCCCTTCCCGGAAAACAGTGGAGGAGATCTGAATACTTGCACTTCATGTGCTTCATGGTAAAACTGCCGAATTTCGGTTGAAAACTCCCACCACTACCGGGACACTTAAAAATTCAAAGTGAATTGTAGGGTACGCTGCGCGTACCTAATGTCGGCGCAGAGTACACATGAGGTCACGTTAATCTAAAAGCGAGCCACCTGCGGTACGCACAGCGTACCCTACATCGCTTGGCGTAGTATTAATTTCAACTGTTAACGCGAACATAGCTTAAATTAAGGCTGATTTGCCGAGCCTCATTCGGTCGTATTCGAAGCTTTGCCCAAAGGCGTTCCGGTTGAAGAATTAACGATGAGTTCAGGTATCGAATGTAAAGACAGAGTTTTGGAGACGCCGCCGAGTTTCACTGCTTCCTTGGGCATGCCGTATACGATGCAGGAGGCCTCGTCTTGCGCGACGGTGAACGCGCCGGCATCGAACATTTCTTTCATACCCTTCGCGCCGTCGTCTCCCATGCCGGTCATGATGATACCGACGGCGTTCGGGCCGGCTGATTGGGCGCAGGAGCGGAATAAAACGTCCACGGACGGCCGGTGCCTGCTGACCAACGGCCCGTCCTTGACTTCGACACGATATTGCGCGCCGCTACGGCGCATTAGCATGTGTTTGCCCCCCGGGGCGATCAGAACTTGTCCGGGAATGACCCGGTCGTTGGTTTCGGCTTCCTTGACGGAGACTTGGCAAAGGCCGTCAAGTCGCTTTGCGAAGGCAGCGGTAAATGCCTCGGGCATGTGCTGTACAACTACCAGTCCCGGCGAGGTTCGAGGGAGCTTGGTTAGTACAAACTCCAAGGCCTGAGTTCCACCCGTCGAAGTACCAATGGCAATCACCCTATCGGTCGTTTCCGATAGGGGCTTTAAATGCGAAGGGGCGATGACCGCATCGGCATTTTGTTTCGGTTTGGGCTCGGTACTTGACGGCATGCTTTTTATTTTACCAACCCGGGCATGGGCCGCGGCTTTCACTGCATCGATAATCAGCGTGTTGGATTCTTCAAGGAAGTGGCGTAGGTTGACCTTGGGCTTAGTGATGATGTCGACCGCTCCGGCACTCATCGCCTGCATGGTCACTTCGGCGCCTTTTTCGGTTAAGGTCGAGCAAATAACGACCGGAGTTGGGTGTTCGTGCATGATTTTCTTGAGAAAGGTTACGCCGTCCATACGCGGCATTTCGATATCCAACACGATCACGTCCGGCCATTCCTTTTCCATTTTTTGCAGGGCAAAAATCGGGTCAGGCGCCGATCCGATAACTCTGATGCCGGCAGTGCCTTCGAACAATTGTGTAAGGACCTGTCTAACAACCGCCGAGTCGTCTACGATGAAAACTTTGATGATATTCATGCTTTGTATTTTATATTTATAAGTGGTTAGGCAAAAACCAGTTGGTTGCCTTACCAAAACTCCACGTCGGATTTGAGTTTTTCTTGTGCATCGATGCGTTTTTTCCAAAAAGAGCGCTCTTGTTTTTCTAGCTGATGTGTGAGCGCGGTTTCGATGGTTTTGACGTATACCGAAAAATCCCTACTGACGAAATGAATGCTACGGCCTACTGTGCCTCCGAAGCTCGCCGCCAGTATCGGTATTTTTTCTTGTGCCAAGAATGTTTTGATGAATTCGATATTGACTTCACCGACGGAGAGTTTGTCAGTTTTGTCGCTACGTAAGTGTAGTACATTGCCGCCGCCGAAACATTTGGCTTTGATTTGCGATTTTTTTGCCCCCTTTTTCATCATATCGTTGATTAGCAGCTCCATGGCATAAAGTCCGTAACGGCCTTCCTCGGTTTCGATAATCGGACGGCTTCGGGAATGATGCTGATAGGCGAGTAAAAAGTGATTCATCCCCGCTATTTTGTTGACCGGATCGAAGAGACATGCAGCGACGCAAGAACCCAGCAAGGTCGATATTAACTCGCCGCTGGTACTGACATAGTACTCGCCGGGTTCGATAATCACGCGGCGAGTTTCTTTATAAGGTTGAACGATCATTTTTTCTGAAAATCGATGGTTTGATCATTTCTAGATCGCTGGTTATCCGATGCAGGCTTTCGGAGTGGCTGATGAAAAAATAGCCGCCCGGTTTCAGTGCTTTGATTATGCGCTCGACAACCGCTTTTTTGGTATTTTGATCGAAATAAATCAAAACATTGCGTAAAAAAATCACGTCGAAGTGTTTGATAAGCTTGTTAGGTAGCGATTGCATCAAGTTGATTTGTTCGAAGTGCGTTCGGTCGATCAACGACACGTCGACCCGGAAAAAACCTTCTTGCGAGCGCACGCCCCGTAAACAGTATTTTTTTAGTAAGGCGGGGTCCATTTGTTCCAAGCGGGCCATCGGGTAGATGCCATTTCGAGCAGTGTCGAGTACTCGTGTGCTCAAATCGGAACCCAGTATATCCCATTTCTTTCGACCCAATGTTTCCGCCAAAATCATCGCCAACGAGTAAGCCTCTTCCCCTGATGAGCAAGCCGCGCTCCAGGCGTTAAAGTGTTCTCCTTGCCAGGATTTTAAAAGAGTTGTTCGCAAAAATTCGAAGTGTTTGGGTTCGCGAAAAAAATAGGTTTCATTGGTGGTTAAAAAATTAACCATGATTTGAAATTCATCGGCAAATTCGGGTTTGCTCAGTAATCGAAAATATTCCCCGTAGTTACTCAGTCCATGAAAATGTAGGCGTTTGGCGAGCCTTCCGGCAACCATGACTTTTTTTTCAGGTGCTAAATAGATGCCGGCGTGTTCGTAAATCAAGCGCTGAAAGCAATCGAATTCTTTTTTAGTAATGGGTGAAATGCTAATCGTTGTATCCTTGATTCATACGCAAATCGCTCATATCTCGGCCAAGAAAGAACGTTGATTGTGTTGTGTGGCGTAAAACCTTACTATAATTGATAACTTAACAGTGCCAAAAAAGGAAATATTTAATGTCTTTTTCCGATAACACGCCAAAAATTGCCGCAAACGGAAAATTCGCCTTCTATAGCATGCCGACAGGTTTGGGGGTGCTCGGGGGTGGGGTGGCTGTCTGGCAAGGCGCATTTAATCTCGCCGGCTTTATCTCAATGGGAATACTTACGGTAATCGGTTTCATTATCGGGTTAACATTGTTTAGGCGTCAACAAGAGAGTTTGAATTGCTTGGATGCCCAGTGGAAAAACGATGAAAGCGCCAAGCTGAACGATGCAAATGCATATTCGATCGAGTTGGAAAAGCTAATTATGGAGGTTGTACCGATAGTTATCCGTCAAGTCGGGACCTCCCGTGCTCATACCGAGCAGGAAATTACCACGTTATCGGTTCAATTTTCAAACATGGTTTCGCAAATCGACGCGTTGAGCGGCCAGACGCAACAAGGCCATCAAGAAGATCATATCGATGCCTTGCTTAGCGGAAGCCGCACGACTTTGGAAGGCGTAATCCAAAACCTTAATCAGATCAATCAGGCCGAACGAGTTATGATCGATCAGGTTAGAGAGCTATCGACGTACACCAACAGTCTCGATATTATGGCGCAAGAAGTTCGTAAAGTCGCCGAGCAAATCAATTTGCTGGCTTTGAATGCGGCGATCGAAGCGGCCAGAGCCGGGGAGCATGGGCGCGGTTTTGCGGTCGTTGCCGACGAGGTCAGAAAACTGGCTGGCTTTTCATCGACGACCGGCGAAAGAATTAGTCGGACGGTCAATGAAATTATTGCAGCGATGAACACAACACTGAGAACGGCAGAGTCGTCGACGGAAAGTGACGAACAAAATATCGGTTCCGCAGATCACGCGATCAACCAAGTCATGTCCGATATCAAAGCGACTTTGACGGCTTTTAAAGATGATGCAGTCGAATTAATGGATAATAGCGAGCAAATCCGCGATCAAATTTATTCGGTTTTAACAGCGTTGCAATTCCAGGATCGAGTCACTCAGATGCTTGATCATGTCGAACATAATTTAGAACACCTGCAAAATGCTATCGAAAAAACGCAAGGAGCCGGACATATGCGTCATGCCGATATGATTAACGTCGAACAAACCTTATCGACAATGGAGCTCAGTTATACGATGCCCGAAGAGTTGATTAATCATGCTTCGGCTACAACTTCTCATGACCGGTCGAGCTATTCCGACGATCTTACTTTTTTCTAATTCAAGGAGAACCTCTAACATGGCTAAAACGATCATGATTGTCGATGATTCCGCTTCTATCCGGCAGGTCGTCAGCATTGCGTTGAAAGGCGGCGGTTACGACGTTTTAGAGGCGTGCGATGGTAAAGACGCGCTGAACAAACTGAAAGGCCAAAAAATTCATCTGATCATCACCGATGTCAACATGCCGAATATGGACGGCATTACCTTTGTGCAAGAAGTCAAAAAATTACCGGATTATAAGTTTACGCCGATGATGATGTTGACTACTGAGGCCGCCGAAGATAAAAAACAGGCAGGGAAAGCGGCCGGTGCTAAGGCGTGGTTGACTAAGCCGTTTCAGCCGCAGACCTTAATGACGGCGGTATCGAAATTGGTTTTACCTTAATCAGAGTATGGGTATGTTAAACAGTTTAATGACTGCTATCTTTATTATTGTTAGCCAATACAAATGTCCACTTTTCACTGCCAGCTACCGGGAGCAAGCCTTTGGCCATACAAGTCAGCGAAAAAAACGGTATAACGATTATCGCGATACAAGACGATATGACTATCTATACCGCGAGCGAACAAAAAGCCCGGCTCTCGAAATACTTACATTCGGGACGCGAGCTGCAGATTAACTTGGCCGGCGTTTCCGAAATGGACAGCGCAGGTTTGCAGCTTTTGTTATGGCTCAAGCAGGAAGCGGGCCGTAATGATATTAAATTGAGTCTGGTTAGGCATAGTCAGGCAGTTGTCGAAGTGTTGGAGTTGTTGAATTTGACAGGTCACTTCGGCGATCCGGTGGTTATTTCGGCGAATTGGAACGCATCATGAGCGAATTAGACGCGGCAATACAGACTTTCGTACAAGAAGCCGACGAACTGCTGGCCGAAATGGAATTGGCGTTACTTGGTCTGGAAGATAACCCGGACGATAGCGAAAGCATCAATAGCGTTTTCAGGGCGATGCATACAATCAAGGGCAGCTCGGGCTTGTTCGGATTCGATTCTATCGTCGCATTCGCTCACGAAGCCGAAACGGTCCTGGACCAAGTCAGACGAGGCCAACGCGAGATTGACGGCGCATTGATCTCGACATTACTGAATTGTAAGGACCATACATCCAAACTGATCGAGCATTGTTTAACGGAAGCGGAACAAGAGTTGTCGCAAGAATTGAAGCTGACGGGCGAGTCTTTAATCAAGCAATTAGGCGGGGCTACGATAAAGCAAGAAAGCATGCCGGTTGAAGCGGACTCGAAGCGCGGGAATTCCGAAACGTCTGAAACCGAGGACGATACGAACGGAAACGATTGGGTGATTCTTCTGGAATTCGGTTCCGATGCCTTGCGTAATGGCATGGATCCGTTATCCTTTATCCGGTACTTGAAAACGCTAGGAGACATCGTCGATATCTTGACTTCGACACCGGACTTACCGACCGGCGAGGCTATGGATCCGGAGAGCTGTTATCTGCATTTTAAAATCGTATTTCGAGGTAACACAGATAAACAAGGCATCGAAAGCGTTTTCGAGTTTGCCGAGGACGACTGCGAAATTAGAATTATTCCGCCACATTCGCAAATCGAGCATTACCTGAGTCTGTTGGCCGAACCGTCCGACGAAGACGACGCCCAGGTCGAACGCTTGGGAGAAATGTTGATAAACATCGGCGCATTAACACCGAAGGAAGTCGCCAAGGCTTTACAGCGGCAAAGCGAAGATAAAGCCGAATCGCCGGAACAAGCGAAACCGATTGGCGAGATTCTGGTCGAGCAGCAATCGGCAGAGCAGCCGGTTGTAGAGCAAGCGCTCAAAAAACAGCAAAGTGTCAAACAAAAAATAGCGGCCGAAGCCAACTATATTCGAGTCGATTCGGAAAAACTCGGTAAATTGATCAACTTGGTTGGCGAATTGGTGATTTCCGGCGCGGCAATGCGCATGATGGTCGACCGGCACGGCTTGAGCGATGTCGAAGAAGTCGCGGTCAGTATGAACGATCTGGTCAGCGAAATTCGCGATACCGCGCTCGAACTCAGAATGGTCGCGATCGGCGAAACGTTCTCACGATTTCGGCGCGTGGTACGCGATGTCAGCAACGAGCTGAATAAGCAAATTGAGCTCAAGATTACCGGGGGCGAAACCGAACTCGATAAAACCGTCGTCGAGAAGATCAATGACCCGTTGACTCATTTAATTCGCAATTCGCTCGATCACGGCATTGAAATGCCGGAACAGCGTAGGGCGGCCGGCAAGCCGGAACAAGGCACCGTCCATCTCAATGCCTATCACGATTCGGGACATATCGTCATCCAAATCGCCGATGACGGTGCCGGATTGAATGACGAAAAAATTAGAACTAAGGCCATTGCCAACGGTTTGATAACGGCAGATCAAGTATTGACCAAGCAAGAAGTTTTTGACTTGATTTTCGAGGCGGGTTTGAGCACGAAGGATGAGGCGAGTAATTTATCGGGACGCGGCGTCGGCATGGATGTCGTCCGCCGCAACATCGAGGCGCTAAGAGGCTCGGTGAGTCTTGATAGTGAACCGGGTCAGGGTACGACGGTCACTATTAATTTGCCGTTGACCTTGGCGATTATCGACGGTTTCATGGTTGAAGCCGAACAAGAATGTTACATCATCCCGCTCAGCATGGTTGAGGAATGCGTTGAAATGAGCCCCGAAGAGTGCGAAGTCGACGAGATTCAGCATTATGTCAATTTGCGAGGCGAAGTGATGCCTTATTTAAGGCTTGGCGATTATTTCAATAATCGCAAGCAACATAGCAATATTCACCGGGAAAGCATGGTCGTGGTACGTTTCGGCCAGACTAAAGTCGGATTCGTGGTCGATAAGCTGCATGGCGAGCATCAAACGGTCATCAAACCGCTAGGTAAGGTCTTCGAGCAACTAAAAGGCATCAGCGGCGCGACGGTATTGGGTAGCGGAGATGTGGCATTGATTTTGGACGTGCAAGGCTTGGTGCAGTTCGCGACAAGAGATAAGAGTCGTGCATCAATCGGTTTAGCCGGTTAAAGGATGTCTCGCCAATGTATTAGTCAGTAAAGGAGCTGATTTATGAGTAATTTAGTCGTCAAGGGAAAAAGCGGTCAGGAGTTAGCGGCGGGGTCGGCCGATCAATTTCAACAATATTTGACTTTTTTGGTCGGCAAGGACAATTTCGCGATCGGCATTTTGGACGTCAAGGAGATTATTGAAATCAGCAATATTACCCGCGTGCCAATGACGCCTGATTACATCAGAGGCGTGATCAATTTGCGCGGTAATGTCGTGCCGGTGATCGATTTATCAGCGCGTTTGGATCGACATCCGAGTGAAATTACCAAGCGCAGCTGTATTGTTTTGGTCGAGGTCGAAACGCATGGCGAATCCCAAGTCATCGGCATGTTGGTCGATCAGGTCAATGAAATTCTCGATATTCCGCAAGCCAATATTCAGCCGCCTCCCGATTTCGGCGCCGATATTAGAACCGAATTTATCCAGGCGATGGGCCGGGTAGACGATAATTTTATTATCTTGCTGGCCATTAACCGAATTCTCTCGATCGACGAACTGTCGCAATTACAGCATGTCGTTAAGTCGCAAAACAGCGCCTCGCAAACCGATTCCTCGGAATTGGCATAATTTTCACGAATAGGGACTCATCTCATGGCTATCAATGATCTAAAAGTAAAAACAAAAATCCTAAGCGGTGCCATGTTGTTAGTGGCGATAACGGTTGTTTTCGGAGGCTTGGCTCAGGTATATATGGGTCGTGTTTCCGGGGCATTGTTCGGCATAACCGATCATGATGCCAAAGCGGTTGAATATGCGACCGGTGTCGAACGAATGGCACTATTGACGATCATGGAGGAAAAAAATTATTTGTTGTTCGAACGAGACGAGATTCATCAACGCGCAGAAGACAATGTGAAGCAATTGTTCGGCTATCTGGACAAAGTGGATGAAGTTGCTAAACAGTTCAACAATAACCGTTTATTGGAGCAATCCCAAGTCGCTCGCCGGGATACGAGCCGCTATGCCGAGGAATATCGTAGAGGGGTGGCGGCGCTGAAAAATAATCGAGACCTAGTACGGCAGATGGTTGATCGAGGCGAAATCGTCATCAATTCCGCTGCCCAATTCATGGACATGCAACGCAACGCCTATACCGATGCGATGGAGCAAGGTGCCGATGATCGAACCTTGGATCAATACGTGCAGCGCTATATCCTCACTACAAATATTCGAATAGTGGCTAACCAAATCATTCGCTTTGAAAAAGAAGAGGTGAATTACAAGGATCGAAAAGGTTGGACTCAAATGACTGTGTTGTTGCCGAAATTGATGCGCTTATATGACGATTTGGAGCAAATCACTTCTTCGCAAGCAGCATTACGCTTGATTGAGGATGCCCGCCGGGCGACGACGGAATACCGGCAAGCTGCCGAAAGTTGGATCAAAAACGACGATGAATTGAAGCAAATTCTGCAGCGCATGGAAGAACTGGGGAGTACTGTGATACAACAAGCCCAGGATGCGGAAAATGCGGGTGTTGCGCAACTAGCAGTGGCTCGTGAGCAAGCGGAAACTTTAGTCAAGGAAGCGAATATGATCATCATTGGCACGATTATCATCGCGGTAATTTTAGGTGTGATGATTGCCTTGTTCCTTGCGTCGCTGATCACGAAACCGATCATTAAAGGGGTTACTTTTGCGCAATCGTTGGCGGAAGGCGACTTGACCACGACGCTCGATATCGACCAAAAAGATGAAATCGGAATCTTGGCGGATGCCTTGAAATCGATGAGTCGCCAATTCAAGGAGGTCGTGCAAGGGGTACGTTTGAATGCCGATGGTTTGGCCAGCGCTTCTCATGAAATTAGCGCGACCGCCCAAACCTTGAGCCAGTCGGCGATGGAGCAGGCTTCTAGCGTCGAGCAAACGACGTCATCGGTCGAGCAACTCAATGCATCGGTTCAGCAGAACGTCGAAAACGCCAAGGTGACCAATGACATGGCAAATTCTTCGGCGCGCGATGCCGCATCCGGCGGTGAAGCGGTCAAGCGGACCGTTTCCGCTATGAAGGAGATAGCCAGCAAAATCGGTTTGATCGAGGATATTGCTTACAAGACCAACTTACTGTCGTTAAACGCGGCAATCGAAGCCGCGCGAGCTGGGGAGCACGGTAAAGGTTTTACTGTCGTTGCGGCCGAGGTGCGTAAACTAGCCGAGAACAGCCGAGTGACCGCACTTGAAATCAACGAGCTGGCGACCAAGAGTGTGAGTATCGCGGAAGAAGCCGGTAAATCGCTTGAAGACGTCGTGCCGAATATTCAAAAAACGGCGGATTTGGTCGAGGAAATTACAGCATCATCGGAAGAGCAAGCGCAAGGCATCAGCCAAATCAACGATGCGATGAGCCAGTTGGATCAAGCCACGCAACAAAACGCTTCCTCTTCGGAAGAATTGGCCGCGACGGCGGAGGAAATGAGCGGTCAAGCGGAACAGTTACAGCAAGCCGTAGCGTTCTTCAAGGTCGATAATGTGGCGACGAATAACGTTCTTGTCAGAAAAGCTTCAATGCAGAATAAACCTTCGGCATCGAGGCCTGTCGCAAAAGCCAATACAGCAACTTCGTCTCGGTCTTCGGGAGGAGTATCGAACGCCGATCCCGATTTCAAGGATTTCGAAAAGTTTTAGCTTGTTTGTTACCATGAAGGTCATGAAGAATAAGAAATTAATTCAATAACTTGTTATGAGTTTATATGGGGGCTGATGCCGCATAATGTTTATAGTTTGTTTTTATTACCATGAAGATAATGAAGGAAAGAGTATTGAGCGCTTTATGAACTGTTCAGATATCACGGATGAACTCATTAAATAAATTCAATGTAGTCACACAGCGTTTTCAAAACCAGTTAATGACTAAAAAATATCAAAACGATGGCGGGACTGGAGTGCAGGCTTCGCCTGCACTCCAGTGGTGTAATTATTTACACCCCCTATCGTTCCCACGCTCCGGCGCTCATCGTTATTCATAAATTGTAGGGTACGCTGCGCGTACCAAAGCCGGGCCCTGACGGCTCGGTTGGCACATGAACATTGCGGGGTTACCATGGTACGCACAGCGTACCCTACGCGGATCGCTCAGCGCTAGGTGATCCGCGAGTGTTAAGTGACAGTAAATGGTATCGAGGTCTCATTGGCTAAGATTGCAAAAGGGTAATTTTTGACTTATGTATAACGATGAGCGCAGAGCGTGGGAACGATAATTGCCGGGGGACTGAATAGTTACCCAGTGGTAATATTGATGACACAGGCTGTTAATGGTTGGTCACTCAATTAAATTAAAAACATTGTATCTTCAAGTCCTTCATGCTCTTCATGGTAAAAAATAAGTGACATTTTTTGGAATCAGCACCCGTTTATATAGCTTTTGTTCACCCGAGAGTTTAGCGGGGAAATTTGGGTAATCTCTTGAAATACTTCATGAGCTTTATGGTTAAACTGCCAAATTTAGGCTCATGCTTTTTGGGTGAATATCGTTTTAACCTGAAAAGAGCAGTTGGCATGTGTTGTAGACCGTTCGTGCTGAGCCAAGTCGAAGCATGAACGGTCTACAACACTTTCACCGGCCTGGTGAAGCCTCAAACTACCGTTCACCCTTCGACAGGGCTCTCCTGAGCGTAGCCGAAGGGCTCAGGGCGAACGGTAGTTTGAGGCTCTCAACTGCTCTTTTTAGATTTAACGCTTAGGTTTGCTGCTTAAACGGCAGATGCTTTTCGGCCTGCAAGCGGTATTTTTGGATTTCAGCGGTTTCCCATTCAAGAAAATCGTCGATGGCAGCGGCAAAGCGCCGGTCTTTGATCCAGTGTGCCGAATAGGTGTAAACCGGCTCGAAACCGCGAGCGATTTTATGCTCGCCTTGCGCGCCGGAATCGAAGCGTTTTAGATTATTAGTCAGACAATAGTCCAGTCCTTGGTAGTAGCAAGCTTCAAAATGCAAGCTATGGTATTCCTCGTTACATCCCCAATAGCGTCCGTAAAGCGTATCGCTTCCGATAAAACTGAGCGCTGCGCCTATATAGTCGCCGTCTTTGACGGCAACGATCAGTAGTAAATTTTGCGGCATCGTTTCGGCGATTTCCAGAAAAAAGCCGAGATTGAGATAAGGCTGCATGCCGCGCTTGAAATAGGTCATTTGATAGAAGCGATAAAAAACCTCCCAATCTTGCGCCGATATATCTTTTCCGAAAATTTGCCGAAATTGAACGGATTGTTCTGCAATGCGCCGGCGTTCGCGTTTGACTTGTTTGCGCTTGCCTGCCGAAAAGCCATCGAGGTAGTCGTTAAAATCCCTATAGCCTTTATTAAACCATTGGAATTGAATGCCGGTTCTAAGACTCAAGCCCTCGGACACAAGTTGTTCGGCCGAGGTTAAATCGGGAAACAGACAATGCCAGGAAGAAGCGCCGGTATCGGCGATCGTTTCTTTTATGTAAGAAGCAATGAATGAGACGATGCGCCGTTGGTCCGCGCCGGTTTTGATCGCGATACGCGGTCCTTGACAGGGTGTGAATGGGATAGCGGTTAGCAACTTCGGGTAATAAGCCAAGTGGTGGTTATGATAGGCTTCGGCCCACTGATAGTCGAAGACGTACTCTCCTCGCGAATGAAATTTAAGGTACAAAGGCATTAATGCGACCGGCTCGTTTTGTTCGTAAATCAACAAATGCCGGGGCTGCCAGCCGGTTTCAGGGCTAGTCGAATGGCTGCGTTCCAAAGCCGATAAAAATTCATGGCGCAAAAAAGGGTAGTTTGGACCGGCCAAACTATTCCATTGGTCTCGGTCGATTTGAGTAAGGCTGTCGAGCTGAATCGCTTTCATGAGGCAAAAAATAGCATGAAGTATGTCGAATAGTGGAGTTCATTTGTCATTCAGCCATTCCGATGCATGATTAACTCACCATTTAGGCGATAGGGAAAGGTGCGATATGAACTTTATTAAAAGATTATTTATTTTGTCGGTTTTCTTGAGTGTTTCGGCTTGCGCGCGACAAGGTTTTTATCGGCAGTATGACGGGCCGGTGGTTGTCGAAAGAGGACGGTCTGTCAGTTATGTTGTCGAGCGTCCTTATCCGGTTTATGTACAACCAAGAAGGACGGTCGTCAAGACGATCGATTATCGACCGGCACACAATTCGGGAAAATATGTTTCAAGTCACAGGTCTGCGCCTAAAGCGTATCAAAAAAAACCGCAGGCAAGGCCACGACAAGCTATTCGTGCGCGTTCTGCCACGCCTCGTCCCGCCCTTCCGGATTATAAAGCAGGAAATAGATCAAGACCGGAAAGAGTGGTTAACTATAAACCAAAAACCGAACCAACGAGGCGGGGATCTTACGGTCGACCGGAGGAACCTCGGCGTTCGCGTCAAGCTTTCAGGTCAGAGCAAGTTTCCGGCGAGAGAGGCAAAAGAAGAAAAGCCGATAGAGATTTCAATAGCCGAGACGAGCGTTCGAAAGACAGTCAAAGATCACGCGACTATACCGAAATGCGGCAGCGGGAGCCGGCACGAAATACCGGTGCGAATGACCGGGTACGGCGATAGCGACCTGTCGGGCCGTTCTCAGAATAACGAGACAATAGCGGATTTCGTAAGTCAAACCGAATTATCTGATTATCCTACCCAATCAGGATGCATGATTAAGGGGTAATGCTTGAGTCATTGCCATAAAAGCCGAAAACATGACCTCGCAAATTATAATATACCCGTAGATCAAAACTCGGCACAGGGGGGCTCGTCAATGGACCAGCACCCCGAGGCCGAATTTTCATCTACAATGAGTATACTATCGCTAAGAAGACTTTTTTAAATGCCGTTTACGGTAGCGGTTGACGCGATATTTTTCATGAAAATAGCGAACAGAGCTGAGCAGCGATTGTTTATTGATCGCTTTACGGGAGCGGATCATGCTGTCATGCGGTAATGACTTTACCAGTACATGATGCCGTTCGATGTGCTGGCTGAGAACAGAAAATAAATTATAGTCTTCCAAAACCCGGCGACGGGCTTCAATAATGTAGGGTAAACGTTTTTCGTATTCGTTGTTTTCGATGGCGTTCTTAATGATGCGGTAGGATTTTTCTACATCGAAAATATCGATATAAAAGAAACTTTCCTTTGGAAAATAATCCTCGACATTGGTACAGCCGTAGTAAAAGGGGAGCGTAAAGCCCAAAAACGCATCGGCCAGTTTTTCGGTCCAGTGATGGTCTCCGACGAAATTTTCAATTGCGATATGATAGCGGTAAGCATCTAGCGCAACGGCTTTGTCATCCATATCGCGAACGCCGTGACCGAATATCTCCAGTTCGGGGAGCCGCTCTTTGAGTGCCTGAGTGAATCGATAGCGTTGGTTATGCAGTGTATGTTTTTGTTGTTTGCTGGAGCAGACCGTTGAAATGGTTTGGCTTTTGTCAGGCTGCATGGACAAGAGTCGGTCATAAGGTATTTCGCTGTTTTTGCCTATTCCGTAGAACCAAATCAACGCCGGTTGCGAATATATTCTATTGCGATGCGGTAAAGCGAATTCCTCCTGGCTCGTCAAAACATAATTGAATTGGGATGTATAAGGACTTCCATATACTTTAATTGTGGAGGGCTCGGTTGTAATTAGTAGCGTGTGTTGTTTAGGGCAATGCAGCTTTTTAACGCACGAAGAAAATCGCTCTCCGCCGACTTTAGGCAAGTCGTCATAAACGACAAGCCAGTCATAATCTTGCAAATCAGGGTCGAAATTAAACTGGCAACGTCCCCAAAAAAATGAGTTCCCAGGTAATTGCCTGATAAACATGCGGTGTTCTGCCTTGGTTAAAAATTTAACGACAATGGGGGATTGCGGGATAGATGGTTTCATGATCGTTAGATTTTATTGAATTGAAAGGTTGGCTTTTAAAAAATGGCATTGACTAGAGGTCATGTAGGGATATTACTCTATAAATTATGGAATTAAAAAATGATCAATTATACTTATTCTCCACGAAATTCGAATCTATTGCCTTATAAAGATAATTAATCTCAATAGGTTTAATTTAGAACGATTAGGAATAACGAATTTGAACAAAAAGGTTAAAACTTGTTGGGTATTGACGCTGGGAATACCCGGAATGGACAACCAATCTCTCGGCTTAGCCCAAGCATTAGGTTTGGAAGTCGAACAAAAGCGGATTTGTTTGACCTGGCTATGGTGGCATTTGCCGTCGCGTTTTTGTTTTTCGCCATTGCGTTTTTTGGGGCCGGGTAGCTCGGACTTCAGCCCTCCCTGGCCCGATGTCGTGATCGGGACCGGACGACGCACGGTAGCCGTGGCTTTGGCAATAAAAAAAGCCAGTGGCGGCAAAACCTTCAATATTCGCATACAAGATCCTTACTACGCCTACGATAAGTTTGATGTCATTGTTGCGCCGAGACATGACGGCTTGTCGGGTCCCAATATCCTGAACAGCATCGGCGGACTCCATACGATTACACCGGCTCGTCTCAAGCTTGCAGCCGAGCATTTTGCGCAGCAATTTGCCGACCTCCCTCGTCCTTTAGTTGCCGTAATGGTGGGCGGTTCCAATAAATGTTATCGAATGACGGCCCAAATTGGTAGGCAGCTCGGTGCTAGGCTAGCGGCATTGTCAAAAGAAACCGGAGCGGGCATTTTATTGACGACTTCCCGGCGTACCGACGCCGAAGTCGAAGCCGTGTTGCGTGAAGAGCTGAGCGATACGCCTTCGTTTATTTGGGACGGTTCCGGTGAGAATCCGTATTTGGGTTTTCTAAGCTTGGCGGATGCAATTTTGGTAACCGCCGATTCGGTCAATATGGTTTCCGAAGCGTGCACGACCGGAAAACCGGTTTATGTCATAGAACTTGACGGTGGCTCGGATAAATTCAATCGATTTCATCAAATCATGCAATCGGAAGGCTATACAAGGCCTTTTAGAGGAAAGCTGGAAAACTGGACTTACACGCCGCTCGACGATGTCGGCAATGCAGCGAGGGAAATCGGTCGGCGGTTGAACTTGAAAGCCAACTCAAAAATTGACTAACCTTAATCTAAAAAGATCATTTGAGACTTCATCAAGCCGGTGAAAGTGTTGTAGACCCTTCATGCTTCGACTTAGCTCAGCACGAACGGTCTACAACACATGCCAACTGCTCTTTCTAGGTTTAATGAAGATATGGGGTGTATCTAGCGAGGATGTCGTTAGAAGGCAGCTGCCGTTAAGACCCGTAGATGGGGGCATCCAGCCCTATGTTCTAAATGTTTTAGTTGCCGGAACGAATTGCGATTATTTGGGGCTGGATTCCTCGACAGGCATACTTCTCACCCTAAATCCGACGGTAAATGCTCTAACTGGGTATTACTGACAAGTTAATGTTATTTTTCATGACTCTAGTCTTTTTTGATTGAGTGCTTGCTTTAAGTTTCGCGAGAGTTCCGTCGCGTAAAACAGAGCAAACCGATCAGCCCGCTAACAAAAAGCCAGCTTGCTGCGGGAATGGGTACGGGGTGAACGATAATATTCGAAGATTGATAACTATAAGCAATTTCGTTAATGCCTATGCTATATCCATCCGGCCCGAATAAAATTAGAAATCCGACAGACGATACGGCATTGACAAAAATGTCCAACCCATCGTTTCCAGTAACTAGCGGTGTTCCGGCCAAAATGTTGGTATCGGTTTCTAAATCGAACACGCTAAATTCAACATTGCCTTCGCCGCTCCCGTAAAATCCAAGAAAAAAACTATCCAGCATTAGGGTAGTGTTCTCTTCGGTTACCGAAAGTTTCAAAGCACAGTTTTCACCGTGCCAACAAAACGCGGCGCCTTTTCCGGAATAGCCATCATTAAAAACGATAAGCTCTTTAAACCAATCATTGTATGGATCCCAGTCTAATGATACAGGCCCATTGCTGCCGAAACCCGGTGCCTCTTTCTCAATAATCGTCCAATCGGCAAGTCCCATATCTTCAACTTTTACGATGGTGGATGTCGCGTTAGCAACATTGATAGGGATCAAAAAAATCAGCAATACCAGGCTTTTCCACAAACTGGAAAATGAGTTACTTAAGAATATTGAAAATTTCATAAAATACTCAACTTGATTTCATTTAGGCGAAGACCAAAAACCTAACTAAGAAAAAGGCAATTATCAGGCCTAAAAAATTACGTGTTTGATATGTAGTGTGTCCATCTTTCTCAAACTCTGCGTCATTGCCATTAAATTAAGCCGTCATCTTTAGGCTCTTACTCGTTTCTACCGCTCCAGCGCAGGAATGCATAACGATCTTGCCCCGGCAGCCAAGGTTTGGTTCTCACGGAGGACCGTGGGAACCAGAAACGGCTTTTATCCGGCAGTTGGATTCGATTCCGGAAGTCCCTGCCGAAATGGTGTGTTTCCGTACACTAACATAATGGCAGCACTCCTCTACGTGGGAATGCTCCCTAAAACGCTTTGCGGTTCGGGGACCCAGTTTGGAGAAATTATTTTTTACCGTATCTTTAGGTAACGGCCTAAAGATCTTCTCATAACTAAATAAGGCAATTTTTAGGCCTAAAAAAATAAGTACTTGATATGTAGGCGTATGTTTTACCATGAGAATTGGATATTCGTGAGGGTGTAAAAAATCCTGACAGAATGAAGGGGCGTTATTGAAATCCAAAGAGTCAAATCCGAGAAAAGGTGTGTTTAAAACCCATAAAAATCAAACTAAGTCACTGGTTGAGAGTTGAGAGGCATATGGAGAGTAAATATTCAGTCCCCTCAACTCCCCGAGAACTTTCATCATCCGGGGTGATTGCCAGTCCTTCATGAACGTTAGACGGTTTTTTCATTCAAAAGGGAGTAAAAAAGAATATGTAAAATATTTCGACAAATTTTTTATATATTTTGAAAGCAGTAATGATTTTCCTGATTAGCAAGATGCTTCAGCTTGCCGAAGCCAAGTGTCCGAGCAGGGGGGCAGTGGTAGTCGCAAAAACTAAAATATGCTGTTACCCAAGCTCCAGCTCTCATCGTTATACATAAACTGTAGGGTACGCTGCGCGTACCAAAACCGTGCCCTGGCGGTTCGGTTGGCACATGAACATTGCGGGGTTACCATGGTACGCACAGCGTACCCTACGCGGATCGCCTAGCGCTAGGTGAGGGAAAGCCGAGTGTGTCAAGTGACAATAAATGGTGTTGAGGTCTCATTGGCTAAGCTTGCAAAAGGGTAATTTTTTTCTGGTTCCCACGGTCCTCCGTGGGAACCCATACCTTGTCAGCCGAGGCAAGATCGGTATGCATTCCCACGCTGGAGCGGTGGGAACGAGGAAAACGGTAATTTTTGACTTATGTATAACGATGAGAGCTCCAGCTTGGGTAACCTGTTCAGGAAGCTGGAGCTTCCGGGGTGTCTTTCCCAAGCTGGAGCTTGGGAAAGAGCGTGATGTGGGTTGGCCGTTTTTAGCTTGACGCGCATGGCTTACGAACCCCGTCGTGCTAGGGGCATGCTGATCTTTGGGCTTTAGCTGAAGAAACTTGCTAATCAGGATGATTTTTATCGGTGGATAGACTCAGTGGCATACTTAGGGTTTGGTGATAAATAACGCCCTGGAACTATGCGCTTTGTTGAGGGGGCGGTAACTCGCTTGGCAGGACGTGGTAAATCCAGCGACTAAATTCCATAGCCTATTGGCCATGATTGATTACATAGATAATCTAGGTGCTGGGTAAATGTAATTATTCAGTCCCCCGGCAATTATCATTCCCACGCTGCAGCACTCGCCGTTATACACAAGTATCGGTAAACTTGCTAAACACAGTTCGTCATATACCTGGAAACGGTGCTGTTTGATAAATCTGGCGGATATTGAACTTCAGTGGCTTTCCCTCACCTAACGCTAGGTGAGGGAAAGTCGGGAACGTTGGGCGACAAAAAATGGTATCGAAGCCTCATTAGCTAAGATTGCAAAACAGTAATTTTTGACTTATGTATAACGATGAGCGCTGTAGCATGGGAACGTAAGGGAGTGTAAATCATTACGGGTAAATAAGTCCTGTCGGGCGAGTGACCGCACCCACCATAGCTCGCATTTTCATTTGCCGGGGCGATGACCTGGCCTTCATGAGCGTTACTATAAGTTACTGCGATATCACGAATCCCGGATCCAATAGTTCTTGATACACCTTCAGTGTTTCCGAACACATTTTATCCAGCGTGAAGAGAGAATTAGGCTGAATCGTAGGCGGTCCGTCGTGGAGCCATTTTTTTGTGGTGTCGGTGGCTTGTTGAATATTCCCTACTTCAATATTGCCTTGCGGAAATAAAAGATCCAGTTGCTCTTTGACGCCCCCATGGCTATAAGCAATAACAGGAACGCCGAGACTTAAAGCTTCAGTAACGGTGCGACCGAAGGATTCCGCTTCTTTCGATAGAGAAAAAACGGCTTTTGAGATGGCAATGATGTTTTGTAAATCGCTACGATGACCGGTAAGCGTGATGTCATCGCCCAGTTGCTCTTCGTGGATCAATTGCTCGAGTGTTTGCCTGTATTCAGTTTTCTTTGGACCGGTTTCGCCGACGATCAATCCGTGAAAGCGTAAGTTCATTTGCTTTAATTCGGAAAGGATGGCAATGAAGTCTTCGATGCCTTTGCGGCTTGATAATCGTCCCGCGAACGTTAATAGAGGCTTCACTTCGGTTTGCGGATAAGCGCTAAACCATTCTTTTAGCCAAGACTCATTCGGTCGGTAATCCGGATTATAAAGGGATGTATCGACACCGCGATAAATTACCGTGATCTTGCCAGGATCGACATCGGGATAGGAATGCAAAATATAATCGCGCATCATGTTAGAAACCGTAATGATGCGCTCGCTCTTAGTCATGATTGCGCTATAACGGTTAACCGAATGTTGCCCATGAAAGGTCGAGACCAGTTTCGGTCTTTCATGGGCCGGCAAACTTTTCCAAGCTAGATAGACCACCCAAGCAGGTAGCCTCGATCGAACATGAACGATGTCCGGCCGGATTTCGCGCATGAGTTTTTTGAGCCATGGGATATATTTTAGCGTCAATAGCCTTTTCGCGCCGATATCGGCTTCGATATGCCGACTGCCCTCGTCGATGAGTTGTGGGACCATGCGTCCGCCAGCAGAAACGACGATCGATTCGTGGCCTTGTTTTACCAAATAATGGCCTATTTCGAGCGTGCCTTTTTCGACGCCGCCGCTGTTTAATGCGGGTAAAACTTGGATTACCGTGATTTTTTTATTCGACATGAAGGGGCTAATTATAATTATCGAACGCCATTATCGTTTCGATCGGCAGTTTTTGCTCGAAGTGTACTGTGGCTGCCGTTAATGCTCAAGTATAAGGTGCGTCGGTCAGCCGGAAACTAATTGTGAATTCTAAATTTGGTTAGCTTTGGGAAGGTTTTCGTTGGGTTGCGATTTCGAAATTGTCATCGTTCCTTTGAAAGCAAAACTTTTCTGTTTTTCTTGTTCATCGGTCTTCTTTTTTATATCGGTGGCGCTATCGATAACGATACGGCACGCGGAGAATCCAATTAACAGATCTTCCTGTAAAACGACTCGCTTAAGCTGCCCGTCGGTTTTCAATGCTTTTGAACGGACCCAGAATTTATTTACAGGGAAGCCTTCTTTTGATAATGACGCGAATCCCCAGCCCGATAGATACTGTCTGTTATCTGATTTCGGTTCTTCATAGAAGTGCTTTAATCGTAAGTTTAGATAGGGGCTAGAGATGTTGTTTTGCCCTAAGACAATTGCACTGCTTTGTATCGATAAAAGAGTTAATTCGCGGTTGATATGGGCAGACCCGGAGAATTCCGATATGAGAGTTTCTTTTAGTTTGCTGCTTTTTGCTTGATTAATAGTGAAGACTTGTCCATGAAAGGAATCGGGTTCTTCCGCTATCGCATTTAAAATAAGCGGTTCCGTTTTTCCGGGTGAAACGATTTTGATAACATTGGTTTTCGGTTTGTTGTTTACACCTTCGACAGTAACCTCTACCGAATAGTCTCCCTCGACTGATTCGCAGCCAGTGGCGAGAGCTGCGGATTTGGCAAGATCAAGTGCGCTATCTAAAAGTATTAGGCTTATTTGTTCCTCGTTATTCAGGTTTATCGCAGTCATTGCTGCAGGGCCTTTGTCAAACATACTCGGTGCTTTTAGAGGCACCAAGTCTGCTTGAGCTATTAAGCTGTAGCCTAAGGTTGTTGCGAATAAGATGGGGAGTGAAATCTTCATGGTTGGGGCCTGTCAATTACTATTTATATACTCATCGTAGATGAAAATTCGGCCTCGAGGTGCCCGTCAAAGGACGCCGTAAACCCAGCACCTAAATTATCCAAGACAATTAACCATGTCCAATGGGCTATGGAATTTAGGTGCTGGGTAAATACGTCCATGTAGGCTCTATGCTAGCTAGCTCCATGCTGGCAAAGCCTTTGCGAGCGCCATGGATGGCGTGAATGTCGATTTTGCAGGAGCAAAATCGACCTAGCGCCCCGAGGCCTCCTCCGGCACTGCCGAAATTTGAAGTGCGGAAGGCATAAAGAAGAGTTGGAATGAAATAAATCATCAATTCTCGTCCTTCAGCTTTTTTCCACAGGGAGAAGTTAGAGCTTTATTGAGTTTCATTATGGAGGTGTTTAGTAAAAGCCCGCTTCACATCAGCTTATTTGTAAATCTAATCAGATAGCCAAAAAAAGGTAAGCGTTCAATTTCCCGCTTAAATCTACATTTTGTAGAGTAGGACTTTGGTGGGTTAGGAAGGTTTCTTGGTTAACAATCTTATTATGCCCTCTTTCTTTTCAAAGAGGGCATAAGCTCACGAAAAAGCTATGGATTAAGCTCATCGACCGGATCGCCGGGGATTGCTGATTCGACGGTAATATGGCCTTGTTGTGAAATAAAATCCGTATTGTTATAGCCGGTTGTATCGATTGTAATTCGGCATGAAGTGGGGAGAGTCAATAAATCCCTAACTAAGATTGTTCGTCCTTGATCATTACTATGGCGTTGAAATTTAATGCGTTCCCAGTATTTTGAATGGGGAAATTTCTGATAGGAAAGCGAGCTCATCCCCCAGCCGATGTTAGTGACGTACTCCTCTTGTATTTCATTAGAAGAGATGTTGCTAAAATTGGTTATGGCTAGTGTGCTAAATCGATGAGTTACCGAAATGAAATCTCTTAACTCCAAATTTCCGGTCATTGACATCGTTTCACCAGCTCCGTCAAATGTATATATAGCCCGGTAAATATCGATTGGAGTGAATTCATACGAGGTTGGGCCTCGGGTGCTAACTACATAAACACCTGATGCATCGGGCATATTTTCATAGTTTGCGCCAGCTAATAGATAGGTCGTATTGCCGGGAAGTTTGGCTGATACCATGTTGTTTTGCTTTCGTTGGTCGTCAGCTCCAGTCGCAAATAAGCTAATTTGATATTTGCCCCTCATGATAAAACAACTGCTTGCATTTATTTTGGCGTTCACGATGTCCATAATGCCTTCATACAAAGAAACAGCGGTTTTTTCTTGTGGCGATAGTACCACCGGCGTTGTTACATCGGAATCGTCGGTAATATTGTCTTCGGAAGCAGGTTCGGACTCATCGGCAGTAGCTTCGCCAGGCATTAAGTTATGCTCAGTTACAATTTTGTCGTCGGCAGTTGGGTCAAGCTCCTCCGTATAGGCAAGGTTAGATAAGCCAAGTAAAAAAGCAAAGCTAGCCAGGAGAATAGCGTAACGTTTCATAAATTTCCCAAAATATTATTGTTTTAGTCAATCTATAAAATTTCTGGTTTTATAAATTGCACGGGTCCTAGGGCAATCTCATTCTCGGTATTAACAACCGATATACCGATAGGAAAAACAGTGTTAAGTCAATAAATAGTGCTAGTTTATCCAGTAAGAGAATTACAATTATTTTATAGAAAAAAGTATTAAATTATTCTTGCTTATTGGCTAAGTTCCAGTGCCTGGAACTCAAATAGATCCATGGCTGAATAGCGTACTATGACCTCAATATTCCAATGTCCAATACCGATATTTTATGTGTGAAAGGTGTATATATACTGAAACGATTTTAAAAATAAATATAAAATTACAAGCCTATTCGATCGGTTATAGTTAAGTGTGCAATTTAATATTTATGCTAGTAGATATAGCTATTGATGCTTGTCTTTATTAAAACCACCCGGTTCAGTACCGAGTGGTTTTAATTCAGTCGTTAAGTTAATAATTAATTGCCATTGCCAGCAGTAGTGACCAAGCTGCAGCTATTCAGTTCGGTATCAGGTGCGCTTGGAGTGACCTGAGAAACGGTCAAATTGCCGTCTTGCCAGAACAAACCGGGTTGGCTGTAGCCTACAGTTGACAGCGTGATTCGGCATGCACCAACACCCACTAAACGGTCTTTTTGGAATACGGTACAACCTTGTTGGCCGTTGTCGCGAACCGCTTTGGATTTTTGCCACCATTTGTTGACCGGATAGCCGGATTTTGACAGGACTTGCAAGCCATAATCATAGATTTCATAAAATTCACCCGGACCGTAAGTGTTGCCGTGGTAAAAGTCTTTGATGGCAGCGCTATAGAATGTGTCGGGTCTTCCGTTTTGGCCGGCAACTCTTAAAGAGGTTCTTTCGTTGACCATCAAGTTATTAAGATGGTTGTAAGTGTATCTTCCGCGCAGGCTATCTACTGCAACGTTGTTTAAAATGCCGGAGATTGGAGATTGAGTAACGTCGATGTTTTGGCCAAAACCGGCAACCGGTGCTTGTAGGGCTGCTTCAAGTCTTACGCCGTTAAAAGAATTGACTTCGAGTTGATTGAAAGTGTGGCCGTCGACATAGGCGCTGACCGGCACCGAAAAAGGCGTACATCCTTTTACATAAACAAGTGCTTCGGTGGCTTGCATGAGGCCTTCGTAAAGAGCGAAAGCCGCTCTTTCAGTGTCTCTCATATTGGTCATATTCAACAGAGGAGCTGCAGGTCCATTGTTGTATATGGCAGGAGCACCTGGAGGGTTGGCGCTGGCCAGGGTTGAAATGCCGAGCAATACGGCAGCTGCTGTGGTGGTGATTTTAGTTTTCATAAAAAACTCCTTTATTTTTTAAAGTATTGTTTTGCCATGGTTGTTAAAATAATTATTATATATATGGCAATTGTTTTGGTTGTAACGAACACGAGCTCTATTCAATAAATGAATATTAAATAACAACTATCGATCAATTATTTTGTAATTTAATACCCATAAAGCTCGATTAAGGTAGAAAATACCGCCCGGTATTTAATCGGGCGGTATATAGAGCTTGGTTATGGCACCTGAATCAAGCTGCAGCCATTCAGTTCGGTATCAGGTGCGCTTGGAGTCACCTGAGAAACGGTCAAATTGCCGTCTTGCCAGAACAAACCGGGTTGGCTGTAGCCTACAGTTGACAGCGTGATTCGGCATGCACCAACACCCACTAAACGGTCTTTTTGGAATACGGTACAGCCTTGTTGGCCGTTGTCGCGAACCGCTTTCGATTTTTGCCACCATTTATTCACAGGGTAGCCGGATTTCGATAGGGTTTGTAAGCCGTAATCATAGATTTCATAGAATTGGCCCGGGCCGTAAGTGTTGCCATGGTAAAAGTCTTTGATGGCAGCGCTATAGAATGTGTCAGGTCTTCCGTTTTGGCCGGCAACTCTTAGAGAGGTTCTTTCGTTGACCATCAAGTTATTAAGATGGTTGTAAGTGTATCTACCGCGCAGGTTATCTACGGCAACGTTGTTCAAGATCCCAGCAATTGGAGCTTGTGTGACGTCGATGTTTTGACCAAAACCGGGAACCGGTGCTTGCAGGGCTGCTTCAAGCCTAACGCCATTGAATGTTTGAACTTCGAGTTGATTAATGCCGTTGCCGTCAGAGTAGGCCGATACGGGCACCGAAAAAGGCGTACATCCTTTTACATAAACAAGCGCCTCGGTGGCTTGCATGAGGCCTTCGTAAAGAGCGAAAGCCGCTCTTTCAGTGTCTCTCATATTGGTCATATTCAACAGAGGAGCTGCAGGTCCATTGTTGTATATGGCAGGAGCACCTGGAGGGTTGGCGCTGGCCAGGGTTGAAATGCCGAGCAATACGGCTGCTGCTGTGGTGGTGATTTTAGTTTTCATAAGAAACTCCTTTACTTTAAATTTAAAGTATGGTTGCCATGATTGTTATGGTAATCGCCGCATCCATGGCAAATGCGGTGATTAAAAGAGCTAAGTGCTCAATTTTATTAATTTATTTTTTCTCAGATTAATTACCTGCTGATGCAGGCTGATAATCTGTATTACGCTTGAATGTCTTCGATTTCATCGTTTACATTAAGCAAGCTTTCTGCGCCAGGAAGTCACCAGTCCGATCATTGCTGTGCCCATCAGCCAAATAGCCCCTGGAACAGGTACATTGCTAACTGGTGCCGAACATGTAGTGCAACTAGTGCCCATTACTTCAAAAAGATATGGCGATCCGTGTGCTCCGAGTGGATTCCAATAAGCGGCATAATACTGACCGTCATGGCCGGCACCGTTATAAGACCATTCAATGGGAAACGACAGGCTTTCATTGGTGAGAAAGAGCCAATAGGCTGTGTTTGGTTGTAAAAGCGCCGCTTCATTGGGATCTTGCGACGGTGCGTCGAACCAAACGTCATTGCCGCCAAAATGTTCCAGCTGCACAAAGCTGTCGGGTATCGATAAGTCGAACAGTTTGTCTCCAGGAATGTGGGTATCCCCTCCCAAAAAGTTATTGCTATAAACAGCTAGCGATATACCGTAGTTTCCGGATGAATCCTTAAGAGAGACGAGGTCGCCTGAAAAGTGACCGCCGGACGCTAAAGATAGACGGACGCTGTCTAATAAGCAGCCATTAGGGCAATTAAAAGGATCTACCGTAAATCGGCCGGCTGCCCAATCAGGTTCGCCGTCCTCAAAAAAGGGCGCTACAAGCGATTCGCCGCCGGAATATCCAAAAGGGAAGGTGTCGTAGATAGAAACTGATGCGGAAGCGGTACCGGCAAAAAGGCCCAGTGCAACGGCAGCGCTTAATTTTTTTAACGGTGCTTTAATTTTCAACATAATTACCTCTAATATGTTTGAAATTAAGTGCGGCCAGACTATCTGATGCAAAATGGAAGGTATCAGATTCTTGGCTTTCCGCCCCCGCCTCGCGACGGGTAAGGCTTTTAACTTAATAGAGCTAAAAAATCCCTATTGTTTCAAGTTATCTGGCCCGGGCAGTTAAATAGATCTGTCGAGCCGTCATAATCCAGGCATTATCCCAAATGCCTCATAAATTATTCGTTAGTTTCGTTAAAAAGCGCTTAAGGTAGAAAGTAATTCATACGTTAAATGCGCTTCAGCTTGCCATATAGTTGGTGCTTGTAATTGGCAAGGTATTTTTTTGTTTTCGCATAAAGCACTTGCATAGAGCGTGCCATCAGTCGATTTTGTTCCTTTAAGGCATTGAATTGTCAATTAAATAAAATGTATTTTGTGACGGAGGGCGCGTTTATTTTGGTAGCTGCATTTCGTGATGTAAAAATTATTGACAGTTTTATGTCTTAACAAAAGCTTAAAACGATTAAATCCGCCAAACGTCAAGAAAAGAAAATATGCATTGTTAATGAGAAGTAGCAGCGTTTGCAGGGAAAATTTTGTAAACAACTGAAAGACAAGGAAAGTATGGGGCGTCATTACAGGCTGTTTTGTTCTTTGGGGCGCTTAGGCTTGCCGAAGGGCTGGGGGAAAAGGATGATGTAAAAAATTTTGACGAATGATGCAATAAATTGGTCCAACTTAAAAACTGGATCTGATTTTGCTTGCAAAAGAATAAAGGCGGATGTTAGTTGGCTTGTTTTTTTGCTTAATCGTTAATAAATTAATGTACGGAAAAACAGTTACATATGAATGTCTGGGTATTTTTGGGAGTCTTGAAAGGCTAAATGATTTGCTTTGAGATAAGTGTTAAATATTCTGACATAAGGCCGGATAAGAGAAGCTTATCTCGATACGGATAAAATATTTTGACTCGTAAGGGCTTGGTTATTTCATAGTATTGAAATAGGTTATTATTGGTCTTGGGGCTTATCGAAGCATTGTTCTCAAGTTTTATTAACCTCAGCTTTAATTGCACCCATGGTTTATAATCTGCCCGAATCTATATAGCCAGGACTGTTCAATGGATTACTCAATTGCCAAGTACGCGCCTGAATACCACCCCTTTCTTAGTTATTTACAGCACCAAGATAAATTGACCGATGCCGAGTTAAAAAAGGTCGATCGAGTCATGCAGTCGACCGTGGCCGAAACCTTGCCGCACTTATTGATTAAACTCGGTATTTGTTCGGAAAGCGATATCGCGGAAGCTTTTATTGTAACGCATGACATAGAAAAAGTCGGGGTCGAGGATTACCCGCTTGAAACGCCTTTGTCTAATGATGTGTCCCTGCGATTTCTGAAACAATTTCATGTAATCGGTTTACGCGATACCGATGATGCAATTCACGTTGCGGTAATGGATCCGGAAAATCGCTTTGTGTTGGATGCGTTGAAACTGGCAACCGGCAAGCCGATTATTGCGAAAGTCGGACTGATGTCGGAAATCGATGCCGCGCTCGAACTGCAATATGGCGAAGGTAAATCCCAAATGGATAAGCTATTTGCCAATCTCGAGACAGACGAGATTGGCGAAGAGGATCTGGAACACCTTAAAGATATGGCGAGTGAAGCGCCGGTTATCAAAATGGTTAATCTGATCATGCAGCGCGCGATTGAGAGCCGAGCTTCGGATATCCATATCGAGCCGTTCGAGCAGCGCTTGAAAGTCCGCTTGCGCGTCGACGGCGTGCTGCAAAATATCGATGCGCCGCCGGTAACATCGACCGCGGCCGTGCTTTCGCGCATAAAAATCATGGCCAAACTCAATATCGCCGAGCGCCGCTTGCCGCAAGACGGCCGAATCAAGCTGCAAATGCTGGGTAAGGAATTGGATTTGCGGGTCTCGACGATTCCAACTTTATACGGCGAGAGTGTCGTAATGCGCCTATTGGATAAAGAGGCGACAGTATTGGATTTTAAAGCCCTCGGGTTTGCGGGTAGGCAATACGAAAAATTTATCGAGGTATTGAGTCAACCGCACGGCATTATTCTGATTACCGGGCCGACCGGCAGCGGTAAATCGACTACCTTATATACAGCGCTTAAACAACTGAACACGGCCGAGCGTAAAATCATTACCGTCGAGGATCCGATCGAATATCAATTGGAAGGCATCAATCAAATTCAAGCCAAGCCGCAGATAGGATTAAATTTTGCCGCGGCGCTCCGGTCCATCGTCAGACAAGACCCCGATGTCATCATGATCGGCGAAATGCGCGATATCGAAACCGCACGAATAGCCGTGCAATCGGCGTTGACCGGACATTTGGTATTGTCTACTCTGCATACCAACGATGCGGCGGGCGGTGTGACGCGTTTATTGGATATGGGCTTGGAAGAATACCTGCTGAGTTCGACGGTGAACGGAATTTTAGCGCAGCGCTTGGTCAGAAAACTTTGTCCTCATTGTAAAACCGCTTATTCGGTCGATTCTGCATTGGCCGAAGAATTGAAGTTGAGACATTTTCAATCGGACGGCGATTTGGTCCTCTATAAAGCAACCGGCTGTCAGGCCTGCAACGGCCTAGGATATAAAGGGCGGATGTCGATCATCGAATTTTTGGTAATGACCGACCCCATTCGACGGTTGATCATGGCGCATGCGGAAGCTGGGGAAATTCACCGGTTGGCAATTGGCGAGGGAATGCTTACCATGTATGAAGACGGGTTGGTCAAAGCCTTGCAGGGCTTAACCACTCTGGAAGAAATTTTACGCGTGACGACGGAATCCTGATGGCACTCTATGCGTATAAAGCCGTAAACAATAACGGCGAAGTTGAAGAAGGTTTGCGTGAAGTCGCCGACGAAGGGGCTTTGATCGCCGAATTGCAAACGGAAGGTTTTATCCCGCTTCACGTTTCTTTATCGAAGGGCAGAACATTTCTCGGATTAAGACTGGGTGCTAAACAGCTTAGGCTGTCGCAAAAAGAGGTATTAATGTTGACCGGCGAGTTGGCCACCTTGCTGGATTCGGGCCTACCTCTCGACAAATCGCTTTCGGTGTTAATTGATTTGACCGAGGAAAATGAAAAATTGAGCAAATTGCTCGCGCGCGTATTGGAAAAAGTCAAAGGCGGGACGTCTCTTGCCGATGCCTTGCAGAGTCAAGCCGGCGTATTCTCCAAATTTTATCTGAATATGATCCGAGCCGGAGAAGCGGGCGGCAATCTGGGCGGCGTCTTGGTGCGCTTGGCGGACTATCTCGAGCGTTCGCGGGAGCTTAGGGATACGGTTAGCACCGCGCTGATATACCCGATCATTTTAATGGTCATGTCGTTTGCGTCGTTGTTTGTGATGCTAACTTTTGTCGTGCCTCAATTTACCGAGATGTTCGAAAGCGCCGGCCAGGCATTGCCGGTGCCGACTCAGGTTGTCGTGGGCCTGGCCAATTGGCTACAAAACTACTGGTGGTTATTGTTGGCGATAATAGTATCGGCCTACATTTATATGAATCATCAACTGGCGGAGCCGGCGTCTCGCAAAGAATGGGATGCCCGATTTCTCAAAATGCCGTTGGTGGGCAACATTTTACTCGCGATGGAAACCGCCAACATTACACGTACACTCGGCACGCTTTTAGGAAACGGCGTATCGATCATCAGTGCATTGACGATCGTCCGCGAGACCGTGTCGAACTTAACGCTGGTAGACGCGGTCAGAGATGCCGAAGAGCAGCTCAAACAAGGTCGTCATATGTCCGACGCTTTACTCGACAAGGGGGTATTACCTAAAATGGCGATGCAAATGATCCGGATGGGAGAGGAAACAGGTCGTTTGGAAGAGATGCTGTTGCGTGTCGCGACGATTTACGACAAACAGCTCAAAGTATCGATTCAGCGTATGTTGGCGTTATTGGAGCCGGTGTTGATCATAACCTTAGGGCTCATGATTGCCGGTATCATTATTTCAATCTTGTTGGCAATTTTGAGTGTAAACGATTTGGCTTTTTAGGAAAAAACATGAAACGACTGAGAATTAAAAACAGCGGTTTTACCTTGCTCGAATTACTCGTGGTATTGGGCATTATTGCGATGTTGGCCGGTGTTGTCGGTCCGCAGGTCATGAAGCATATGGGGGCGTCGAAAACCAAGACCGCCATCGTTCAAATCGCCGATCTTTCAGCCTCGCTCGATATGTACAAGCTCGATGTCGGGCGTTATCCGACCACCGAACACGGCTTGCAGGCGCTGATCGAAAAACCTAATGATGTGGATCGTTGGAACGGTCCGTATTTACGGAAAAACCGGATTCCTTTGGATCCTTGGCAACAACCTTATTTTTATAAATCGCCTGGCGAGCATGGCAAATTCGATTTGTATACGCTCGGTGCCGATCAAAAAGAAGGGGGAGAAGGCGAGGATCAAGATATTGTCAGTTGGCAATAACGTTACCCGGTGAGTATTTATTCGAGGTTTCCGGCGTCCTTTACTAAGATGGGATCGTACCCAGCCAATCGCGGG
Source organism: Methylotuvimicrobium sp. (assembly GCF_050611805.1). Classification (NCBI taxonomy): domain Bacteria; kingdom Pseudomonadati; phylum Pseudomonadota; class Gammaproteobacteria; order Methylococcales; family Methylococcaceae; genus Methylotuvimicrobium; species Methylotuvimicrobium sp. The sequence continues at coordinate 573 of NZ_JBNGHF010000036.1, read as the reverse complement.
TTCACGATGATCGAATTGGCCGTAGTGCTGTTTATCATGGTGCTGGCCTTCGGCGCGGTCGGTATATCGATTTCATCCGGCAACGATGCATCGACGATTAAAACGGCGGCACGAGATATGATTTCGGCCCTGCGTTATGCGAGAGGGCAAGCCTTGATGCTCGGCGAAGAGACGACCGTGACGATCGATTTCGGCGACAACACCTATTATATTAGTACGCGCGATAAGGTTTACCAGATTCCGCAAAATATCCAAGTCAGGCTTGTGACGGCGGAAAGCGAGTACAGCCAGGACGGTCGAGCCAGTGTCCGCTTCTTTGGCGACGGTTCTTCAACCGGCGGACGGCTGACGATGGAATTGGATCAATGGGTGTGGCGCATCGAAATCAATTGGTTAACCGGATTAATCGACCTGACCGATGCCTAAGGAATATGTACAAAATAACTTCCCGAAACAGTAAGCTTTGTGGAGATTCTGCAGCAATTCCCAATTTGGGGATCAAACAGGGTGTGGGGTATGCTTGAAACCTAAATAAGGCTTTGTGTCGCTATCGCGACGCTTATGTGTAGTCGG
>NZ_JBNGHF010000035.1:38457-49276 GCF_050611805.1 Methylotuvimicrobium sp. | reverse complement strand
TAGCAGTTAGCAGTTAGCAGTTAGCAGTTAGCAGTTAGCAGTTAGCAGTTAGCAGAATGATGAGGGTTTCAAATAGTTTGTCAAGCTCTAATTTCTGCTTTCTGCTTTCTGCTTTCTGCTTTCTGCTTTCTGCTTTCTGCTTTCCGCTTTCCGCTTTCCGCTTTCCGCTTTCCGCAATTATCTTCCACCTTCCTGGTGCTTCCGCTCAAGGCTTTCCAATTCAATATCATGGGCAAATCCATGCAGCGAACAAATCAACAACACCCCGGCTGCAATTAATGCGACTTGTTGCACTGAAACCTTCAACTCGGTTTTTTCATGTAAGGTCGGAATCAAGTCGGCTACAGCGATGTATATAAAACTCGAAGCCGCCATCGCTAAAAAATACGGAAGACTATCATGCAGGTCTTCCAAACTAAAATAGGCAATAATGCCGCCAACGACCGTCGCAAGACTCGATAGGATATTGTATAAAAGCGCTTTGCCTTTGGAATAACCGCTTTGCAATAATATTGCGAAATCGCCGACTTCTTGCGGAATCTCATGCGCGGCAACTGCTAAACTCGTTACGATACCAAGCTTGACATCGGTTAAAAATGCCGCGGCAATCAGTATGCCGTCGACAAAATTATGAATCCCGTCACCCAGCAAAATTAACATTCCGGCCGGATGGTGACCCTCTGCGTCTTCGCCATGAGCTTCACAATGGTTATGATGGCAATGTCGCCAAACCAACAGCTTTTCCAGCATAAAAAAACCCAGAATTCCAGCCATAATCACCGCCGACAAACTTTGAATACGATCCGAGTCGACATCCTCGAAAGCATGCGGAATCAAGCCCCAAAAGGCCACTGCCAATAATGCGCCGGTCGCGAAACTGATGCCATGCGGCAAAACCCTAGCCCGCTGAGCATCATCCAGCCATAAAAAAAACGAAGCCGCCAAAACGCTTAAAACCCCGCCCAACGCAGTAAAAATAATAATTAAAAACAACAAATTCATAACAATTTTATACTCTCCAAATTAAACTTGCCATCCTGCCTGTCTCCTTATCGCGTCGAAACGAATAAAACCGCTCGACATCGGACAGGGTACAAAACTGTCCGCCATAAACGCTTTCAACACCGGCTAAAGCCAGATTGATACGCGCTAAACCATAAATATCGGCCAACCATTTACCCTTTTCGGCTGCACGAAATGCACCGACATACCGCGCGTTATTTTCAATAAACGCAGTACGTACGTCGTCACCGACTTCAAAGGCATCCGGCCCTATCGCCGGTCCAAGCCAAACCAATAGATCAAGCGTTTTCATCGCCTTAACGGTTTCAACGATCACGCCAGCCAACAACCCCCTCCAGCCGGCATGAACGGCTGCAACACTGCGTCCGTCGCGAGAACACAACAATACCGGCAAACAATCGGCGGTTAATACCGTACAAACGACTCCCGGCTCATGACTAAAACTCGCGTCGGCCTCGACCAGCGTATTCACTTGCGCCGCATCGACTACAGTTTGTCCATGCACTTGATTCAACCAAACCGGCGCATTCGGCAAATCGAGCATGTCGATGATCCGTTGCCGATTCTTCAACACCAGCTTAGGCTTATCGCCAACATGCATCGCGGGATTAAGGCTTTGAAACGATCCAATGCTGAAACCGCCGCTTCGCAGGGTCGTTGCGGCGAAAACATTGGCCGGCGCAGGCCAATCGGGCTTTAGCCAATACTTAGGGCTGTTCATTGTCTCGTAATGCGGCCAATAATCGAATCATATCGTCGGGTAAAGGTTGAATCCATTCGTAGTACTCTTGCGTCTCAGGATGCAACAATCCCAGTTTTTCGGCATGAAGCGCTTGACGCTTGAATGCCCGAAGCTCTATCTCCAATTGTTCGGAACAGTCCGGCGGCAACTGAAAACGCCCGCCGTAAACCGGATCGCCAACCAATGGAAAATGAACATACGCCATATGGACCCGAATCTGATGCGTGCGCCCGGTTTCCAATTTAACGCGGATTAGAGTATGCCTAGCGAAACGTTCGACAACCCGATAATGGGTTACCGCATCCTTGCCCGTTTGCCTGACCGAATAGCGCTTACGATCGGTCGGATGCCGGCCGATCGGCTCGTCTATCGTCGCACCGGCGATGATTCGTCCTTTGGTAATCGCCAAGTATTCTCTTTCTATCGAACGTTCTTGTAGTTGTTTAACCAGGCTGTTATGGGCTTGAAGCGTTTTTGCGACCATCAACAAACCACTCGTTTCCTTGTCGATGCGATGCACAATGCCGGCTCTCGGCAAGGTCTCGAGGCTCGGCACATGATTGAGCAAGGCATTCTGCAAAGTCCCCGTCCAATTACCGACTGCCGGATGCACGACTAAACCCGCCGGCTTATTGATGATTAACAAGGACTCGTCTTCATAAACGATATCCAGCGGAATCGCTTCCGCCTCGCATTCCAAAACCACCTCGGCTTCAGCATCGAGCTCAATGGATTCTCCGCCTTCGACCTTGTCTTTGGCCTTTAATTGGGCGCCGTTAATCATCACCCGCCCGGCTTTCAGCCAAGTCTGTAGCTTACTTCGGGAATAATCCGAAAATAGCTCAGCAAGCACTTGATCCAAACGCATACCCGCCATTTCTTCGGGAATTTGTGCCGATAATCTTGTCATAACTTATGTCTTCTGATTAGTTCGCCGTTAAGTTATACTCGTTGCTTAATTAGCGTCGAGCGCATCTTGCGCTCGACGAAACCAGTTCATCCACAACGAAAAAACCGTACATATTACAACGTGTCGTCAGCTCTATGCGATTATTTTTAGTAAAATTCTTTCTCGTTCTTACCTTAGGCCTGTCACTTCAGAGCTGCGAAACGTTAAAAAACTTCAACCTGGAAAGCACTAGCACAGACGAATATAAAGACTGGAGTGAGGAAAAACTGCATACGTCGGCCAAAGAATCGATGGACGACGGTTATTATCAAAAAGCGATCAAAATGTACGAAACGCTCGAGTCGCGTTTTCCGTTTGGAGAGTATGCCGCTCAGGCACAATTGAATATTGCTTATGCATATTACAAAAATGACGACTCCGAAGCTGCGATTGCAGCCGCCGAGAGGTTTATTAAAATTCATCCCCGCAACCCCAGCGTCGATTACGCCTATTATTTGAAAGGATTGGTTAATTACAATCGCGACATCGGATTTCTCGAAAGATTTTTACCTACCGATACCTCGCAACGCGATCCGGGCAGCGCTCGGGAAGCCTACAATAATTTCCAGGAATTAATCAGCCGCTTCCCGGACAGTCAATATATCCCCGACGCACAACAGCGAATGATCGCGCTACGCAATAATATGGCGATGCACGAAGTGCATGCCGCAAGGTTCTATTTGAAGCGTAAAGCCTATGTCGCGGCGGTTAACCGCGCGTCCGAAGTCGTGAACAATTACCAGCGCACAACCGCCGTTCCGTTTGCGTTGGAGGTTATGATTGAAGCTTATAAAAAACTGGGTATGGAAACACTGGCTAACAATGCCTCGCGTGTTTATGAACTGAATTTTCCGGACGGACCGCCGGTACCGGAACGGGAAAGCAGAACCATGGCCGGAAAAGTCTGGGATTTTATTGGGTTCGACGAATAACCTCAATAACAAAAAAACCTCAGATTCAAATCGCTTGAACTTTTACTCCCTTTTGATTGAAAAACCGTCTAAGAATAAAAGGTAATTATTCACACCCCTATCGTTCCCACGCTCCGGCGCTCGCCGTTATACACAAGTATCGGTAAACTTGCTAAACAGAGGTCATCGTAGACCTGGAAACGGTGCTGTTTGATAAATCTGCGGATATTGAACATCAGTGGCTTTCCCTCACCTAGCGTTAGGTGAGGGAAGACGAAGGCGTCGCTCCCACAAAGGGTCGGATGCTCTGTGGGAGCGATCCCCTGATCGCGATCTCGAGGTCGAAAGTGTTAAGTAACAATAAATGGTATCGAAGACTCATTAGCTAAGATTGCAAAGCGGTAATTTTTGACTTATGTATAACGATGAGCGCTCCGGCATGGGAATGAAAACCGAGACGCTCTAGCGTCTCGTACCGCTGGAGCGGTACTTAGACGTTCCCACGCAGGAGCGGTGGGAACGAGGAATCGATAACTTGTACTTGGAATTATTAGGGCCTCCCTAACACTCGATCAAATTAACCGCCAATCCACCGCGAGCGGTTTCCTTGTATTTGGTTTTCATATCGGCACCGGTCTCGCGCATCGTTTTAATCACTTTATCCAACGATACATAATGCGAACCGTCGCCTCGCAATGCAATACGTGCGGCATTGATAGCCTTAACCGAACCCATCGCATTGCGTTCGATACAAGGCACTTGCACTAAACCGCCGACCGGATCGCAAGTTAAGCCTAAATTATGCTCCATACCGATTTCGGCGGCATTTTCCACCTGTTCAGGCGACCCTCCCAACACTTCGGCCAAAGCGCCTGCCGCCATCGAACAGGCGACTCCAACCTCTCCCTGACAACCGACTTCTGCCCCGGAAATTGAGGCATTTTCCTTGTATAGAATCGCGATTGCGGCGGCGGTCAATAAAAAACGAATCACACCCTCTTCATTCGCACCCTCGCAAAATCTCCAATAATAGTGCAGTACAGCCGGAATAATTCCTGCCGCGCCGTTGGTTGGCGCAGTCACGACACGCCCACCCGCGGCGTTTTCTTCATTTACCGCTAACGCGAACAGATTGACCCAATCGAGTTTACCGGGAGGCAATCCCGGAGCATGCGAAGGAATTTCATGTATCAGTTGCTTATAAATTTGCGCCGCTCGACGTTTAACTTTCATACCGCCAGGCAGCACGCCTTCTTGAGCAATCCCTCTTTCAACGCAGGCCTGCATGACATGCCAAATAGCCAATAGATTTTTTCGTATTTCAGCCTCGCTCAACCAAGCTTTTTCGTTATTCAGCATTAATTCGCTTATCGACTTCTTATGTTCCTTGCATAATTTCAGCAAACCATCGGCTGTCTTAAACGGATAAGGCAAACACGTATCGTCATCGATCAAACGATCGGTCGCAGCCAGCTCGCCGCTAACCACAAAACCGCCACCGACCGAATAATAATCTTTCTGCAACAGCTCGATTCCTGATGCATCAATTGCTGTGAAACGCAGCCCATTCGAATGAAACGGCAAGACCTTACGGTTAAACTGCAGGTGTTTTTTCTCGATAAATTGAATGGAGTGGCGCGATAAGACCTGTAGACGACCGTTTTGCCTAATCGCTTCCAGTCTGCCCGGAATGATATCCGGATCGATGCAATCCGGCGACTCGCCCTCAAGCCCTAACATCACCGCTTTGTCGGTACCATGGCCTTTACCGGTCGCTCCTAATGACCCGTAAAGTGCCACAGTGATTGTTTCAACCTGCTCTAAAATTTTGCCTTCGTCCAATTTCAAAGCGAATTGCATAGCCGCTCTCATGGGACCAACGGTATGAGAACTGGACGGTCCAATGCCGATTTTAAATATATCGAATGCGCTAATTGCCATGGTGAACCCGCGTAAATTTCAAATGAATGTCAACGTAGGTTTCAATATAACGCTTTTTTCTATCTATCGACAGGGGCAGTTGAAAAGGAAAAGTACATTTCAACGACTTTTCGCTATACTTCGCGCGGTCATGTTTGCGGCTTTTATGGCAAGGCTATTTTTTTCGAGAGCAAGGCGCGAAAACAGGCGCATAGCAAGCTATGTAACTGTTTTCGCAACGCCGCTCTCGGATAAAAGAGCGCGTTAGAAAACCGCAAATGTGACCGCGCGAAGTATAATCCTTCGACCACATAGAGCGAGCGGAATAATTCGTTTTTCTCATAACGAAAAGTTATTTTGCATATTCCTATGACATAAAACCCACCGTTTGATAATGGCTGCCCGGCAATACGCCAGCCAAACTCGATGCATGATTGAAATGCTTGACGATGATCTCGCCGAAAATATCGGTGAAATCCGTACTATGAGTAAGATAACGCCCCAAATACAATTGCTCGGACGACAAACCCGGCCACTCGCCGTAAATGCCACCATTGACTTGATGACCGATAACAAACCAACTTGAAGCATTCCCGTGATCGGTCCCGCCGCTAGCATTTTGTTTAGCCGTTCTGCCGAATTCGGTCATGGTGACAATCACGACATCGTTCATGTAAGCAGCCCCCAAATCCTTGTACAGTGCAGCAATACCGTTGGAGAATTCGCTCAAGCGATTCGCCTGAGTACCTTCCGCTCCACCTTGTCCGGAATGATTATCCCATCCACCGATATTGACTGCAGCCACCTCGAGTCCAGCACGCGCCTTAACCAAGCGGGCAATATCGCGTAATTGTCGGCCATACTCCGTTTCGGGATAGACTGCACCGTTATCCGGAATATAAGACTGCTGACGGTATTGATCCAACACTAAGAGATTATCGAGCGCCAATTCGCCGTGCTGCTTCAAAAGCAAGCGTTCTTTCAACGCGGAAGAGACCGGTTGTTGATAAATCCCGGATAATTGACTTAATACCTCATTGTCCAAACCGGAAACCGGCGCATCCAAAGAATCGATTGCGGCAACCGGCGTTGAGCCTTTCAACGCATGTACCAAACTACCGAAACTAACCGCGCGCATATCGGCCTCTTGGCTCCGACTCGTTAGATATCTATTCAACCAACCGTCCGCTCGTTTCGTACCGGGCGTTCCGCTTTCTATGAAGTCTTGGCTGGTAAAATGCGAACGGTTGCCGTCATGATAATGGACGGTCGGTAAAACAGCCAAATGCCCTTGTTGATAAATCTCATGCATCGCGCTCATGGCCGGATGCAGTCCGAAAAAACCGTCTAAGTCCAAGGCGCCACCGACTCCGGACCCTGGACGGGCAATTGCAATATCGGGTCTTAAGCGATAATACTCGTCCTCACCGTAAGGAACGACTGTATTCAATCCGTCGCAACCGCCCCGTTGAAAAATCACCACCAAGGTTTTTCCCGCGAAACCGTTGGCAAAAGCGCTTCCGGCACTCGATAGCAACCCGACGGCCGATAAGGCACTGCGACCGAAGACCGGCATTGCCGCCAAACCCTTTAAGAAATTTCTTCTTTTCATGATCGTATTCCTCTATTGCAATTGATAAGCAGGATATTTCAAAATCAGCGCAATAGCCTTACGCAGCTTGGCATCCGCTTTATCATCGTAAATATCGAAGCGTTCAGTGTTATCGGCGGTTAATACGGCTTTTGCCGTTTCGAACTCCATTTGTGTATAGTCGTGACTCATGGTCAGCTCGAATATGTAAGCCAATACGCCTTCGGTCGTTTCTATTCCATTGTCGATAAAGAATCGCACGGGCTCCTCCCAATAATTTCGCCAGACAGACGGGTTGTTAAACAATGCTTGTCCCGCAAACTGCCAACGTTGCGTCATCTGCCCGGAATTCACCCAATGATCGGCCTCTTCAGCCCATCCGGTAGGCGCAGGATAATAAAAAAGATGCATGCCCATCCCTCTCATCAATTGACGAGTATTGGCATGATTAATCGTCACCGGTAATTGCCTGAAGAATCCTACTGTAAACTCCAACGGATTTTTGACCTTGTTATGGAAATTGGTTGAAGCGGAAAATGCCGGAGACCGGATAATGCCTTCCAAGACCAAGGCTATTTGGTTATCCAAGTCGGCATAAGCGATAAAGTCATCGGCACAACTTTGGATAGACGTTTCGGCGGGCTGGTCGGAAACCAGCAATTTAAGCAATTTATTGCAGATATTTTTTGCCGTACTTTGATGATTGGCCAATAAGTCTAATACCATCTCGCCGCCGGCCATTCCGGATCCGGCAGGAATCACCGTATCGAGCACAGTTTTTTCGCCGTTGTCATGCGCCCATGAATGAAAAGCAAACGCTCTGCTGTTCCAATCCAGACGCCACCCAGTAAACACACGGGCAACATCGGCAATATCCTGAGTTTCATATCCGTTATCGACACCTAAAGTATGTAACTCAAGCAACTCCCTGGCATAGTTTTCATTCGGTTCGTTTTTATGGCTACGGTGATTATCCAAATAAAGCAACATCGCCGGGCTCTTCGCGCTGACTCCCAACAAGTCTCTAAAGCGGCCTAGAGCATGGGTTCTAAATCCCTCGTTTTCGGCTGCTTCGAAGTCGTTAGCGGTTTTACTGCGATCAGTATTAAAATGATTTTCCCAAAACCTGGCCATCACTTCCAATAACTGTCTTTTACTCATAGTTGCCCGAGCAATTTGAGAATATTGCAACTTGAATAAGTCGTTTATGTCTTGATCCAGTAAGTTCTCCAAATAAGTGTCAAGCTCGCTGTCGTCGATTGACGCCGGATTTAACTGCTTTTGCAAAAAGGCATCCGCGCCGATTGTGCGTATTTCGCTCAGTAACTCCGGTGTCGCGCCGAATGTTGTTCTACTTAATAACTGAGCAGCACTGACCGCCTCTTTCATGACAGGTAACAATAGCTCGTTAACACTGCGGTTACCGGCCCAGTCTTCGGCCGACAAAGCCACGGTCACCTCACCTCCGCGGCTTAATCCGCGAACCGCCAAACCCCAATGACCGTTATCACCGATTTCAAGCGCACGGTTATTGACGATAATGCCTTTAATTGGATCGGTTACAGTCGCAAATAGCGATTTGACTCCGGTATCGTCGCTAACGCTACCCAGTAAAGCCAGACCGTGCTCATCGATTTGATCGCCGCTTCGATGCGATGCAACGCTAATTTGCGGAGCCTGTTCATCTTTTATGATGTGGTATTGTTTGGTTTCGGACGTGCTATTGCCGACTTTGTCGAAAGCAACGGCATTGATCGAAACCGTCTGATCGGCCGTCAACATCGAGTTGTTCACAGAAAACAGCCAATCGCCTTGATCTAGGCGCGCACCACCGGAAATCGTTCCCGCAACGGGATCGATTACAGTAAGTTCGACCCTATCGACTTCTTGGTTATCGGTAACTTTCATGCGGATTTGGAAACCTTGATCCGCCAAGTTCGCATTATTATTTGGCGTAAATGCCATGAAGATAGGCGGCTCGTCGTCGAGTTTATCCGGATCTTCTGGATCGACGACAAAATTTACCCAGCCTTTTTGACTAATCCAACGACTATAATGACGTTTGTCGTTATCGAATAAATTGGTCGCCCTAACCACGAACAAGCGGCCGTCGCCCAAACCTTCCGGATCGAAGCGGACTACGCCGGCATTATCGGTCACTAACGAAGCACGCCAGTTCAAGCGTCCGTCCGTACCTTTTTCATACAATACCAGGCTATGGCCGGGCATGACTTCTCCTGTTTCGGCTTTAGACAATTTAACCGCAATCGCACCGGCTTGGAATTGGAACGGTCCGGTTTTATCGATATCTTTACTGTCTATCCATCTGCCGTAAGGGTTTGCGCGCAGCACATAGCTGGAGCCTTTTCCTAGATCGGTCAAGTCGAAATCGATGCGTCCTTCGGCATCGGTGCTTTTCCGTTGAAACCAACGTAGCGATTGATCCGGCAGACGTTCGTAGGCGGTAATCTCGACATTGGCCAAACCTTTTCCGTCGAGCGCATTTAGCATGGTTACATTTAATAATTTATTGCCGACGGTAAAGTTAAAGGTACCGGCGTTAACGATCAAATCGCTGTTGACCCAACGTTTATCTAAAGGCGTTTGCGCCCGCAAAACATATTTACGGCCTTGACCGAGATCGGGTAAATGCAATGGAATACTGCCGTTTTGATCGGTCGGTACGCGGGCGAACCAAGACAAGCTGCCGTCGATCAATTCTTCCATTACGGTAATATCCTGACCTATAATCGCTTGACCGTTCGCGCCATCGAGCACCGTGACTTGCAAATTGCCGACTCTGAAATCGAAATTCCCGGTATTAGCGATATCGCCGGAAAATACCGTGCCGGTTCCGTAGAGCTGTTGAGTTCTCAACACATAATGAGTCCCGCTACCCAATCCCGGCAAATCGAAATTCAAGCGACCGTTAGCATCGGTATTTTCCCGTCTAAACCAGGCCAGGTTTCCGTCGGGTTCTTTACGTAGTACTGTAATTTCTTGATTGGCTAGAGGTTGATTATTGATACCGTCGGTGACTGCCACATTCAACAATTTGTTGCCGACCACGAAATTGACTAAACCACCTTGCGTCACCGTTTCGCTAGTCAGCCAACGGTTATCGAAAGTGCTTTGCGCTTTGAACACATAAATCTTGCCGCCGCCCAGCTCCGGCAAATCGAAATCGGCAAATCCGCTGGCGTCGGTATGGGTCGCGCTGCCGCTGACATATACATCCTTGCCGTCGGCCTGGTGAACATAGGCGTTGACCCGGTATTCCGCCAAGGCGCCGCCGGTTTGACCGTTGACCGCTTTGACCCGGACATTGCCGACCTTAAAGACGTGATTGCCGGTTTGTTGAATATCGGAGGAATAAACGATGCCGCTGCCGTGTTTCTTGGTCGTACGCAGAACATAGTCGGTACCGTTACCCAAGCCAGGCAAGTCCAGGCTCAATTGACCATTAGCATCGGTATGTTCCCGGCGGAACCATTTCAAAACGCCGTCCGACTCGCGAGTCATGACGATCACTTCTTGGTTTGCCAGCGGCGTATTACCGATACCGTCGGAGACTGCCACATTCAACAATTTGTTGCCGACTACGAAGCTGACCAAGCCAGCCTGCGTAACGATGTCGCTGCTCAACCAGCGATTGTCGAAAGTACTTTGCGCCTTGAACACAT
>NZ_JBNGHF010000035.1:0-38357 GCF_050611805.1 Methylotuvimicrobium sp. | reverse complement strand
TGCCGGTTTGTTGAATATCGGAGGAATAAACGATGCCGCTGCCGTGTTTCTTGGTCGTACGCAGAACATAGTCGGTACCGTTACCCAAGCCAGGCAAGTCCAGGCTCAATTGACCATTAGCATCGGTATGTTCCCGGCGGAACCATTTCAAAACGCCGTCCGACTCGCGAGTCATGACGATCACTTCTTGGTTTGCCAGCGGCGTATTACCGATACCGTCGGAGACTGCCACATTCAACAATTTGTTGCCGACTAAGAAGGTAAAACTACCCGCCTGGCCGATCAATTGACTTACCTTGGTTCGGCCATCGAATGGATTGGCCGTTTTTAATAAATATTGACTCCCTTGCATTAACCCAGGCAAGGATAAATCGACAACACCTTGAGCGTCGGTAGTGGCGCGCCGCGCCCATTTTTCAGACCCGTCGCTTAAAACCTCATAAGCTGTAACCGATTGTTCGGAAATCGCCTGCCCGGTCGCTCCGCTGACTAATCTTACCGTTAATAGATCGCTTGCTTCTTGTGCCTTTGCGTTAATTGGTAGAAAAAAAACTATAATAAGAAAAAATAAATAACTCTGAAATGAAACTTTACCGGGTATCGTTTTCATTACTACGCCCCCTCCAATACAAAATAGAAATCTTGTATGTAATCTAGCCGACAATGAATTTTCATTTTTCAAAGTAGTTCAAAGTGAGACAATTTGCCTAACATATTGAATGGTCCGTCACAAAAAAATGACTTTTATTGTTGACGATGAGATTTAGATCGAATTTTTTAAAATGCCGGAAGACAGGTGTCGGCGTCAGGGAATGACTATCGAATAACCCGATGCCTTCATTCCTATACTGTCGACACCTTATAAATAAAAGACATGTTAAATACTATAAGCTATTGTATTTAATTAAATAATGACATTAAGATATAACACTTTCGTTCCTGGAAATTTTAAATGCGCCGAATTTGCTACCTTATTTATTTATCGCTTGTCTTGCCTGTCCTCGGCCATGCGGATGAAGCCCTAACCGCTTTTTCAGAACTACATAACGCAGGGCTCATCATTTTAGATTCAAATGGGCGAACGATACGTGCCGATCACGCCGATAGGCCTTTAATTCCGGCCTCAACAACCAAGTTAGCCACAGCCTGGCTAGCATTAATGCACTGGGGCGAAGCTCATCGTTTTCGTACTCAGTTCTATTGGGATGAACCATCGCAAACTTTATGGATAAAAGGAAGCGGCGATCCTTATCTGGTTTCCGAAGAAATCGCCCGGATTGCTCGAAGTCTGAAACAAAAGGGTCTGCAACAAGTTAAAGCCTTAGGCCTCGACAACTCTCTTTTTCAAGCAGGTTTGGTTTTACCGGGCACCGGAACCACGAACAATCCTTACGATGCGGTACCTTCAGCAACGGCGGCGAACTTCAACACAATAGCAATCAAAAAGATTAACGGAAAAGTACTGTCTGCCGAGCCCCAAACACCGCTAACCCCATACGCGAAAAGCCTAGGCCGCTCGATCAATAGCGGCGAGTTGCGCGTCAATACCGGCCGAAATCCAAGCAATGCGGAAAGCTATTTTGCCGAATTAATGGCTGCCTTTTTACGGGCACAAGGAATTGAGGTCGATCCGCGAATCGTTTTCGGCAAAGTACCGAATCAACCAGTATTTTATACGCACACCAATAGCAAAACACTCGGCGAAATCGTGCGTACGATGTTGAAATATTCGACTAATTTCGTTGCTAACCAGCTAATTTTGATGCTGAGTTCGGAAACCTATCAACACCCAGCGAATACTGCCGATGTTCAGCGATATATGGAAGAATCCTTATCTCGGCATTTCGCTTGGAAGAATTTTACATTTGAAGATGGCGCCGGCCTATCTCGTAATAACCGTCTATCGCCGCAGCAACTGACCGAACTCTTGCAAGCCTTCCGGCCATGGAAACACTTGTTACCGGAAATCGAGCCCGGCGTCTACGCGAAAACCGGAACCCTAACCGGCGTCAGTTCGTTAGCAGGTTACTTAGTCAAACGCGGCGAATGGCAGCCTTTTGCCATCGTGATGAATGAAAATGTACCTTATCAATTGAGAAATCGTATCGCTCGAGAGCTGTCTATGAGATAAGGATACGGTAAAAAAACGTTCCTAAATGGTTTCCACGCTCCCCTGCGCTCAGCGAGAGAACGGTGGGGAATCAGGAAGTTATATGAGACCCTATGCTAAGCAACTGGAAAGAAGTGAGCAGTTGAGAGCCCCGATATAAAGTTCGCTTTGTAAAGTCCGGTCCTGATGATCACAGCCCGGTTTTTACCGACTTCACTGTAGGAGACAGAGCAAGGATTTCACGGGAGATATTCGAATAAAGTTCAAGAGTCCAATCGGGTAGTTTTTCGGTATCGGCCACCAGCGGATAAACCCTGGGGTCATGCGGTGCAATCACAACCTTTACATTGTCAACGCCCACATTCGCGGTCAACACGAAAAGCTCTTCTATTGCTTCATCACCCATGGCCAGGCAACCGATGGAGCTGGCTTTGCCATGGATGAAAATATCCGACCCCGGCTTGCTACGTCCTTCCTGCCAGGCATGAAAGCGATCGAATTCGTTAGGGTAATTGATCTTCATCGACAAGTGATAATGACTGTTCGGGTTCAACCCCTCGATATGGTAAATACCCTCCGGCACCTGCTCGTCCCCTTGACGTAATTTAGGGCCCGCAACACCACTGGCGGCTTGAATGTCATAGTCGCGGATAAATCGAAATTCGCCGCTGCCTCTGGCCCATAGCTCCAGTTTTTTTTCCTGTTTCAGAGCGATAAAGACGATTTCACTTGGCGGATAAGAAACATTGGCCTTGGCGAAATAAGATGCAAGCTTGAGCGTTGCATACGGGCCGTAAGCCTGTAGGACATCTTCGACAGTTCTTTGACCATCCAACGACGGCGACAGCTGAGGGATAAAATAAAGGTTCCGATCAGGCTGGGCTTGCGGCTTGGCGGCAGCGGTGGTAGCGAAAGTGATATCGGAAATAGCGGCAGGCCTTGGCGCGACGCATGCGCCGAGCAAGGCTGCCATAACCAAACCAAAAACGATTTTGGTCGTTGATTTCATAAAATTATTTTGGAAATGAATTTATAACCCGCTTAGTTTAAGCGCCCTCTCCCATGTCCGCAAGTACAGGCTTTCTCAACAGCAATTCCCAATTTGGGGATCAAACAGGGTGTGGCGTATGCTTGACGAGGATGTCGGCAGCAGGGAGCGCTGACGTCAAGCCCCCATGGATGGATTCACGGCGTTCCTCGACAGGGATACCCCACACCCTAAATCCAGCGAGAATGCTCAAACTGGGAATTACTGCTTTCTCAATCGAAACAGGGATTCTTAAGCTTGACTTTTTCGTGTTTTGACGCGGCTTCAACGCACTGGTTACAATGAGGGGCATTTTATTGCACGTAGACTGACCATGCCGACAATTCGTTTATTCTATATCCATGACCCCATGTGCAGTTGGTGCTATGCATTCCGCTCGAGCTTTAGCGCCTTACAAAGCAACCTACCACAATCTATCCGTTTGATTTATCTGTTGGGCGGTTTGGCTCCGGACTCCACCACGCCGATGCCCGAGTCTATGCGGCAAGCCATTCAACAAAACTGGCGCCGAATCGAACAAACCGTACCCGAAGTCCGTTTTAATTTCGAATTTTGGGCTGTCAATACGCCGATCCGTTCAACTTATCCGGCTTGTCGTGCGCTATTAGCGGCCAGAAAGCAAAGTCCCGATCATGAGATTCCCATGCTAAAGGCTATCCAGTCGGCCTATTATGAACGCGCCAAAAACCCGTCGCTGACCGGCACGCTTCTGGAATGCGCCGCCGAAATCGGCTTAGACACCTCTTTATTCGGTAAAGACTTGTTGAGCCCGGCGATTGATGATGAATTACAGCAAGAAATTCAATTGGCTCGAAACATGGGCGTGTCGAGCTATCCGTCCTTACGCTTGCAGCATAATGACGAATTGGTCGCCATTCGCATTGACTATCTCGACTATCGAAGCATGCTCGATGAAATAAGCCATATCTTGCAAGCTGCTTGAGGCTTATTGAAAATCCATACCTTTACTCCCTTTTTACCCAAACATCGACTATCAGGTGAAAGATGGAACGCAAAGAAGAAGGCTTAGCTCAAATTGAATCATTGACGCTCAGTCATTATCAACACAACGCCGAATCCTTTTGGCTAGGCACCAAAGATCATGACGTAGCTCAGAACTACGAGGCCTTTTTAGCCCCGTTGCCTAAAGATAAAGCGCTGGATATTTTAGATTTGGGCTGCGGGCCTGGACGGGATATTCACTATTTTAAGTCTCTGGGACATCGACCGATCGGCCTAGACGGTTGCGAGGCGTTTTGCGCGATGGCCCGCAGTCTTACAGGCTGCGAGATTCTGCATCAAAATTTCCTTAACCTAAACCTTGCCAAGCAACGTTTCGACGGCATCTTCGCCAATGCCTCGTTATTTCATGTGCCGAGCCGGGAGCTGCCGCGGGTACTTAAAACCTTGCATGCAACATTAAAGCCTGGCGGCATTTTATTTTCCTCGAATCCGCGCGGCAATGACGAGGAAGGTTGGTCCGGGCAACGCTACGGTCATTTCATGACATTCGAAACCAGTAAACAGTATCTCGAGGAAGCCGGCTTCACCGTGCTCGATCATTATTACCGCCCCAAAGGCAAGCCCGCTCATGAGCAGCCTTGGCTAGCGATCATCGCGGGGAGTGTTTGTCCATAAGTATCAAGCTAAGCACAGATCCCCGCTGCCAAATCGCTACCGATCGCTTCCGGCGGGTCTAAGCAGCGTAATCCGGGAAGCTCGGAGCCACGCCATTCCCCTATTCCGCTTCGCTGCATACGGTCTACATGCTTTGATCTACGATGAGTATAAACCGAACTCAGATTATTTTATTAAGAAATCCCGCATCATACCCATATCTTCATGCTCGAGATTATGGCAGTGATACATGAATAGCCCTATAAAATCATTGAATGGTTTCAATACAGTCACCTTTTCGCCGGGCATCACCAACGCCGTATCCTTCCAACCGCCCCAGACCAATCCACCGGAAATCGTTCGGTACGCTTCTCTCGATTTCGGATTGACTTGGCGTTTGATGATTTGAAATTGTTCGCCGTGTAAATGCATCGGATGAGGCATCGGCATGCCGCTCATGCCACTGTATCCATTGTCGAATTCGATGACTTGCAAGCTATTGACAGGAATGATTTCATCGTCGCGAACATCGTCCATTTTGTAGGAACGCCCATTCAATAACGCCGACATGTGCCGCATCGACAATCTAATGGTTCTTGGATCTTTGTTATTCGCAGCATCGCGAACATTCAACTTAGGTATCGTGGATAAGCGCTCCGGTAAACTCTGCGACGATTTGCCGGCTTTAATCACTTTAACGTTAAATAAAGAAAATTCACTACCCGACGGCAGACCGGAAGAGTGCATCATGCCCATACCCCCGCCCATCATGCCGCGCCGTCCTCCGCCCATCATTCCGCGACCGCCACCCATCATGCCCATGCCGCCATGACCGTGTGTCGCAATATCGAACGACAAGCTGCGCATGCTTATCTCAGAACCAACCGAACGACCGCTGAAATCGGCCCAAAGCTCGATTCTTTCGCCTGGGGCCAACATCACATAGGAATACTGCTTCGGCCTTTCCAGCAATCCGCCGTCGGTACCGATCACGGTCATTTTACTGCCGTCCGACCAGGCCAGTTTATAGATCCGCGAATTTGACCCGTTCAGTAATCGCAGCCGATAGGCCTGTCCCGCGACAGGGAACACATAATCGGGCCGGCCGTTGACAAAAATCCGATCGCCGAGAAAGCCCTGCATGCGTTGCATCATGTGGTCGCTGTAGACGAGCTGATTATTCTTATCAAAGCTTCTGTCTTGGATGACCAACGGCAGATCAAATTCACCCTTGGGCAAATTCAAAGCCCGTTCTTCATCGTCATGCACAATAAACAAGCCGGCAAGACCCGAATAGACTTGTCGGGCGGTGACGCTATGGGTGTGAGCGTGATACCAGTAGGTTCCGGCACGATTCAAAATTTCGAATTCATAGATATAAGATTCGCCGTGACTGACCGCGTACATCGGATTGCCGTCCATGTTGGCCGGCACATGCAGTCCGTGCCAATGCAAAATCGAATGCGCCGGTAAATTGTTATTCAAATGAATTCTGACTTTTTGGCCTTTTTTCAGGCGAATCGTCGGCGCAAGATAGGTATCGGGGTGATTTTCTATCGATGAAGCCGGACCTTTAAGAACTTTAGCCCGCACTTTCCAAACTCGGGTTTCAGGCCCTTCGAAGATAGGAACCTGCGCGATATCCTGCGTCAGTTCAATTTCAACATCGGGATGAAAATTCGCAGAAGGCGTATTGACCGCTTTAAAGGCTCCGCCCGATTGCGCCCAAGAGGGGTACGTCGCCGCACCGGCTGCCGCAAAAGCGGCATACTTTAACCATTGTCGGCGTTGTTGATTGATCGGAGAATTCATCGTCTTGTACCTCATGGACTTATAATTTGTTAGTATATTAGCAAATTATAAATTAATAGCAATTTAAACTCCTTTATCGAAGCGTATTGCCATAAAATCCGAAAACATGGCCGCACGAAATATATATACCTTTCGCGCTTCAAATTTTGGCGATTCTTAAGGAAGCGCCACCATTTGATGCGAGCCAGTTATAGAATAAACGTTCTCAAGCACCCAACACAACCTAGCCGGATATTCTATAAACCTTTTTCTTCGCGCAATACTTCAACCAGTTGCTTGGCCGGTAAGTAACCCGGATATACAGAACCTTGTTCAGTGACTATCATCGGCGTTCCGCGCGCTTCGAAATCGTTACCGAGCTTCATGTGCGCATCGACCGGATTGGTACAGGTCTTGGCTTCGGGGGTTTTCCCTTGCTTGGCTTTGGTTAAAGCATCATTACGATCCTCCGCACACCATACCGAAACGGCTTTGGTATAAGAATCAGAGCCCTTTCCCGCTCTCGGATAAAACAAATATTGAACAGTAATGCCTTCAGCCATATATTGATCAATCTCGGAATGCAGTTTCCGACAGTAGCCGCAATCGATATCGGTAAAAATAAATACTTTATGCTGACCTAATTTCGGCTTGAACACGATCATTTGATCTTGTCCTAACTTTTCCAGCGTATTCTTTCGCGCATTAGCCATTTTCGCTTCGGTCAAATCGGTTCTCGCTTCCAGGTCGATCAAGCGCCCTTGGAATAAGTATTTACCGTCATCGGAGACATAAAAAATGGTTGGGCCCGCCGTGACTTCATAAACCCCCTTCACTTCGGAAGGCTTAATCAAGTCAGGATTGAAATTTGGCATCGATTTTTTTAAAGCCTCCTTGATGGCTGCTTCATCGGCTTGAACAACGCTCACGCCTAAAACCGAACCAAGCAATATCGCTGTTTTAAGTATTTGTTTCATAACGTTTCCATAAATTCAAATTGACTAATGCGTTTGTAGGACTGTCGTCCGAGTGTTTTGTTCATTACCCTATAAAAAAATAGAAGCCGCTATACGGCGATTTTCTATCGGCTTGGTTTTGATTTTTGATATAGATCAAAATTCGGCACCGGAATGCCTCCTTAGGCACTACAGAAATTTAAAGTGCGAAAAGCAAACATTAACCTAAATTCGGCAGTTTAACCATGAAGCAAATGAAGGATTTCAAGAATATACCTATACATTCTCGCTAATCTTTTTGATGAGCGAAAGTTCTATACAAATGAATAGCAAGCCCAGCTCTAACATTTTTCGGTCTTTAGGTTATGGGGTTTCATTTGTTAAGGCTGAGCAAGTTATTGAATTAACTTTTTGTTCTACCTGATCTTCATTGTGAAATGCTTTTTCTTGGATAAATGCTTTAAAGCGGTTTTTTTCATTGAAATAAACGTTCCAAATCCAAAAATAAAGCCAATACCATCAACGACAGTAGCAACAAAATACCGACCTGTTGTAACACAACCTGGAATTTTTCCGAGACGGGGCTACCTTTAATCGCTTCAATCGCAAAAAACAATAAATGGCCACCGTCTAACACCGGAATCGGCAATAAATTAAGCACCCCAAGACTGATGCTAACTTTCGCTAAGAAAGACAGAAATTCGACAAACCCGCGCTCAGCCGAAAGCCCGGCAAACTGGGCGATACTGATTGGACCGCTAAGATTTTTCACAGAAGCATTACCGACAATCATCTGACCCATCATTTTGAGTGTTGCGGTACTAAAAAAAACGGTTCTCGAAACAGCCCCCGTCAGAGCCGGCCAAAGCGGCAAATCATTGCGCACTTGCAACGACGCCATCAAGTCTTCTGGAATTTCAGCGGCCGCTCCGATTTTACCGACAACCTCGTCCTTTTCGACGACTTTTTGAGGCGTTATTTCGAGACTCAATTGCACGCCTTGTCTTTCAATAGTCAGGTCGATAACTCTCCCTGGGCTATTTTGCACATAGTCGACCCATTGCAACCAGGTATTGATCGGCTCACCATTAGCAGAAACAATCAAATCACCGGACTGTAATCCGGCATCGGCCGCCGGCATGCCTTCCAGCACTCGCCCGACGACCGGTCTAAGCTGCGGCATCCATGGTTTGAGACCTAATTTATCGTAAAGTTTATCAGGCTCACTTCGCAATTCTTCAGGAAGGTTGATAAGCCGCGAATGCTGCTGTTCATCGATGTTTTTTACCGTAACATCGACACTTTCTCGACCGGTCATGGCCGCCGAGAAAATCGACTCAATAACCTCCGACCAAGTCGCGGTGTTCTTTTGATCGACCGCTACGATCTCCTCGCCTTCGAGTAAACCGGCTTCGGCGGCAAGCGTACCAGTCTCGACATGACCGATAATCGGGCGTAAGCCGGTTTCACCGATAAACAACACGATCCAGAAAAACAGCACGGCAAGCATTAGATTGAATAATGGTCCGGCCGCGACAATCGCCGACCGCGCCCATAATGGTTGGCGGTTGAATGCGAAAGGCAAATCTTCATCAACCACTTTGCCTTCGCGTTCGTCAACCATTTTGACATAGCCGCCTAGAGGTATTGCCGAGATGACATATTCGGTCGACGCAGGCGATTTCTGATAAGACCAAATGACTTTACCAAACCCGACTGAAAACCTAAGTACTTTGACGCCGGTTTTTCGCGCGACCCAAAAATGACCGAATTCATGAAACGAAACCAGAATACCGATCGCGACAATAAAATAAAATAGCGTACTCATTAACCCAATTAACGCTTAAGTTCTTCGACGATACGCTCAGCCACTTCACGGGCTTTGCTATCGGCTGCCAATACAATATCCAGCGTATCCGCCGGATCGGCTTTGAATTGATGCATGCTCCGTTCAATAATGAAAGGAATGTCGGTAAAACGGACTTTCTCGTCCAAAAAGGCAGCAACCGCGATTTCATTAGCTGCATTTAATACAGCCGGCATAATACCGCCTGCCTCGACAGCTTCAATCGCCAAGCGTAAACAAGGGAAACGCTGAAGATCGGGTTGTTCGAAATCCATGTGCTTAACGTCGAATATATTCAGCGGCGCCGCACCGGAGTCGAAGCGCTCCGGCCACGCCATCGCATGCGCAATGGGTATTCGCATATCGGGGTTACCCATTTGCGCCAACACAGTGCCGTCGACATAATCGACCATTGAATGAATCACGCTTTGCGGATGGATCACCACTTGAATTTTATCCGGCGACATATTGAACAATAAACAGGCTTCAATCAATTCAAGCCCTTTATTCATCATAGTTGCGGAATCAACAGAAATCTTGCGTCCCATATCCCAATTCGGATGCGCGACAGCTTGATCCGGAGTGACATCGACCAACTCTTCGACCGGCTTAGTTCTGAACGGGCCGCCCGAGGCAGTCAACAAAATTCGCCGCGCTTCCTTAGCCTCTTGACCCGTACAGTAATCTGCCGGCATGCATTGAAAAATGGCATTATGCTCGCTATCGATCGGCAGCAAATGCGCACCGGACTCGGTAACCGCTTTCATGAAAATATCGCCGGACATCACCAACGCTTCTTTATTTGCCAGCAATACGGTTTTACCGGCTTTAGCAGCCGCCAAAGTTGGTAATAAACCAGCTGCACCGACGATTGCCGCCATTACCGAATCAACACTATCCAGTGTGGCTACTTGCTGCAACGATTCGGCTCCCGATAGCACCTTGATATCGGATACCGGCGATGTAGCTATGCGTTCTGCAAATTGTTTAGCCTTATCTTCATCAACTACGACAACATAGTCAGGGCGATGTATGATGCATTGGTCGTACAGCAGATCGATATTATTGTTCGCGGTCAGCGCAACGACCCTATACCGATTCGAATGACGAGCAACCACATCCAGCGTGCTAACACCGATAGAACCGGTCGCGCCCAAAATACAAATACCTTTCATTAAAATAACTCTCTAATCAGCAGAATACCAGCATAGAAAAACGGGATACCGGCCACCAAGCTGTCGATCCTATCCAACAAACCACCATGTCCCGGCAAAATAGACCCCGTATCCTTAACGCCCTGCTGTCGTTTTATTAGGCTAAAAAATAGATCGCCGTATATCGAAATCAAAACGGTCAAGACCGACAACAAAACAAAATCAGAGCCGATCATCAAATTAAACCCGAACACCAAACTCAAAACGATCGCACTAACGACGCCGCTTCCCAAAGCCCCGTAAAATCCTGCCATGGTTTTACCGGGACTGATTTCAGGAGCAAGTTTGGTAGCGCCGAATTTTTTGCCAACGAAATAGGCGGTAATATCTGCAATCCAAATCAACAGCAGAAAATACATCACCATATCGGAACCGTAAAAAGCACGCATGCGATAAAGAAACATCCACGCAAAAAACAGAATCACCCACCCGATCAATCCCTTATAAACATTTTTTAATTCGAGCTTCAGCAACGCATCCGATGCATTTCTGATCAGAAACATCACTACCACCCAAAATAAAACCGGTAAAATAATCAGCCATTCCAATAAACCGGACTGCGCCCTGACTTCCGGCCAATCGAAAACTTGTGCCACTATTTCCAGAAAATAAGTCCAAAAATAAACACCGCCCATCGGTAAAATGAGTAAGACAAGAAATAAAATCCGCATCGAGGGCCTATCAATACCGGTTAAGCTTGTCCACTCCCATGCGGCAACCAACATCACCAGCGCAACAATCAGGGTAAAATAAGGTATTGGTAATAAATAGACGGCCAATACGACTAATGGCGCAAGAATCAAAGCCGTAATAATTCGCTGTAGTAACATTTTATAATTATTATCTAGTCAAATAGTTAGAGGGGGGCTGCTTTTGTGAGGATTTGCTCGCCGGTATGCCCGAAACGCCTTTGCCGAGTTCTAAAGCTTCCGATAGCCTCCTCTAGCGATTGCCGATTAAAATCGGGCCATAAGGTTGGCGTGAAATATAATTCGGTATAAGCTAACTGCCAGAGCAAAAAATTACTGACACGCTGCTCACCACCGGTTCTGATAAATAAATCCGGTTCGGGTAAGTCGGCGGTGGATAAATGTTGCCCGATCAGCGCCTCATCGATTTCTTGCTCGTTGAGCTCACCGCTTTGAATTTTCGCAGCTATTTTTTTAAACGCTTCGGACATATCCCATCGTCCACCATAATTGGCAGCAATCACTAAAGTCAGACCGCTATTATCGCGGGTTTGAATCTCGCCTTCTGCAATTTTAGCCTGCAATTTTTCAGAAAAAGCTTTACGTTCACCGATAAACCTTAAACGAATATTGTTCCGATGCAACTTGTTAACCTCGCTTTGCAAGGTCGAAATAAACAAGTTCATTAACATCGAGACTTCAGACTCGGGCCGGCGCCAATTTTCGCTGCTGAAAGCAAATAACGACAATACTTCGACATTCGCTTCGGCGCAATATTCAACAATGGCTCTAACCGCTTTGACGCCAGCTTGATGCCCCATTGCACGTGGCATATGTCTTTGTTGTGCCCAACGCCCGTTACCATCCATGATAATTGCAATATGGCGAGGGTTTTGGTTCAATTTCGGAAGCGTTTCAAATTCTGCAGGCATCAATCTACTCCATTAAATAGACATTAAGTCCGCTTCTTTTTCTTCCAAGTGCTTCTCAATTTCTTTGATGTATTGGTCGGTCAACTTTTGAATTTTATCTTCGGCCGCGCGTGCTTCATCCTCGGAAATCATTTTTTCTTTTAGCGCATCCTTGATATCGGAATTGGCATCGCGGCGAATATTTCGTATCGCTACTCGTCCATTCTCGGCTTCTTGTTTGACGACCTTGACCAGATCGCGACGACGCTCCTCGGTTAGCGGCGGTAATGGGATACGAATCACATTACCATTAGAGGAAGGGTTAAGCCCCAAGTCGGAAGCCATTATCGCTTTTTCGACGGCCTTGACTATGGTTTTTTCCCATGGTGTAACCGTCAAAGTCCGAGAGTCCTCGGTCGCGACATTGGCTACCTGTGAAAGCGGCGTATCGGCACCGTAATACGGAACGGTAATTTGATCCAGTAGGCTCGGATGCGCCCGGCCTGTTCTGATTTTGGTAAATTCGTGCCTCAGCGCTTCGACACTTTTGCCCATTCGCTTAGCCGCATCTTGTAGAATATCGCTTATCATGCTTTTGTTCCTCGTTCAATCAGTGAGCCGATATCTTCGCCCTGCATCAGCCGCATTATTGCACCTTGTTCAAAAATATTCATTACGCGCATCGGCAAATTGTTATCGCGGCACAATACCAAAGCAGTGGCATCCATGACGTTTAAGCGTTGATCCAACGCCTCATCATAGGTCAATCTCGGATAAAATCGGGCATCCTTAACTTTTTCAGGATCAGCCGAATAAACACCCTTAACCTTAGTCGCCTTAATCATCAACTGAGCATCGATCTCAATCGCCCGCAGACTGGCTGCCGAATCCGTAGTAAAAAAAGGATTTCCGGTTCCGGCAGCAAATATCACGACCCGACCTTTTTCAAGATGTCTAACCGCTCTGCGGCGAATAAAGTCTTCGCACACTTGATTAATCTTTAATGCAGACATAACGCGAACTTGCAAGCCTAAATACTCCAAAGCATCCTGCATCGCTAAGGCATTGATTACAGTAGCAAGCATGCCCATTTGATCGCCAGTGACTCGGTCAAGACCTTCGGAAGCTTTTTGCGCGCCGCGCAAAATATTACCGCCCCCGACAACTAGACCGACCTGTATCCCTGCATCACATAATTCTTTAATTTCGCCGGCCAAGCGTTTCAGGATATCGGCATCGATACTGCCTCCCTTTTCGCTCATCAATGCTTCGCCGCTTAATTTCAATAAAATTCGCTGGCAGATAAAATTTGTCATTATCGATTTTTAAGTTGAGAAATGGTTAGGAAAGTGCATTTTATCTTAGGCGACCGACGCCACGATTTTTGCCCATATTCTGCGTTGCGCAAACAGTTATATATACCCACTCATAAATCAAAAATACGGCACCGAAGTGTTAGGCGGATTTTTGCTCCTGCAAAATCCCCATTCACGCCTTCCATGGCGCTTGCGGATTTTTGCTCCTGCAAAATCCCCATTCAACCAGCACCTAAATAAGCCATGATTTTGAATCATTGCCAAAGACCTATGGAATTTAGGTGCTGGGTTTACGGCGCCCTTTGACGGGCACCCCGATGCCGAATTTTGATCTACGAAGAGTATAATCCGCTTGGAGTATAAAAACGAATCCCCGGATAAACCGGGGATTGAATTATGAGCCTCTGACTTGCGCCATGACTTCTTCGGCAAAATTTTCTTCTTTTTTCTCGATACCTTCGCCAACTTCGAACCGGGTAAAGCGAATAATGGCATTACCTTTTGACTTAACCAATTCGCCGACGGTGACTTTGTCGTCCTTAACAAAAGGCTGGCCCAACAAGGTAACTTCGGCAAGAAACTTTTTGATTCTTCCGCTCACCATTTTTTCGATAATCTCAGCGGGCTTTCCACTTTCCAAAGCTTGTGCGGAAAAAATTTCTTTTTCTTTCTCAATTGCTTCTTGAGAAACTTGATCTTCGGAAACACAAGTCGGGTTGATTGCAGCAACATGCATCGCAATGTCCTTACCTAATGTCTCATCGGCTTTTTCCAGCGCTACCAATACGCCGATCTTACTGCCGTGCAAATAACATGCAGCACCGCCGCCGGACAAATTGTATTTTTCAAAACGTCTAATCGCGATATTTTCACCCAGTTTTGCAATCAGTTCGCGACGAACCTCGTCGACAGTCTTGCCGTTTGGCAGTTTCAGGTCCAACACTTGCTCGGGTGTTTGCACATCCGCGTTTAAAATAGCGTCGGTAACATTGTTGACGAAATTGACGAAATCATCACCTTTCGCAACGAAATCAGTTTCGCAATTGATGTCGGCAATCGCCGCCGTTTTAGCATCGTCGCTGACTTTTACGCCCACCACACCTTCCGCAGCGGTCCGTCCGGATTTTTTATCGGCTTTTGCTAAACCGGCTTTTCGCATATTTTCGATAGCGACTTCCAGATCACCGTTTGCTTCGACTAGTGCCTTTTTGCATTCCATCATACCGGAACCGGTTCTTTCCCGCAGTTCCTTAACCATTGCAGCTGATATGCTCATTTCTCGTTTTTCCTCTTTATTCTTAACTATAAAAAACGCCTCCTGTTAGGAGGCGCTTTTCAGTCCAATGCGCCATTGCCTTTGAAGAGCTAGCTGCCCTTCACCGCACCGACGCTTACTCTGCGTTTGCTTCGACTTCTGATTCCTCAACAAAATCATCGACCTGGGCCGATAAGTTCAATGTCGCGGATTTCGCTTCCAATACTGCATCCGCTACGGATTCGCAGTAAAGTTTAACCGCTCTAATGGAGTCATCATTACCCGGTATGATGTAATCAACGCTTTCAGGGGAATTGTTCGAATCGACAATTCCAACTACAGGTATACCCAGTTTTTTGGCTTCGCCAATCGCGTTTTTCTCATAACCGACATCCAATACAAACAATACATCGGGTACGCCTTTCATATCCTTAATGCCGCCCAAGCTACGTTCGAGTTTTTCCAATTCGCGCTCCATCCCCAGCGCTTCTTTTTTGCTAAATTTATGATATAGCGTTCCGTCCGTTTTCATCGCTTCCAATTCTTTCAATCGGTTGATCGATTTTTTGATCGTCTTGAAATTGGTCAGCATGCCGCCCAACCAGCGATGGTCGACATAAGGCATTCCGCAACGTTTCGCCTCTTCAGCGACTGCTTTACGGGCTGCTTTCTTGGTGCCAACAAACAGGATAGTGCCTTTATTCGCGGACATTTGCCCCAGATAATTCATTGCGTCATTAAACAATGGAAGCGTTTTCTCAAGATTGATAATGTGAATCTTGTTACGGGCGCCAAATAGGTAATTAGCCATCTTGGGATTCCAGTAACGAGTCTGATGTCCGAAATGAACACCCGCTTCTAACATTTGACGCATTGACACTGCTGCCATTTTTTTCTCCTACGGATTATATGAAACTTAATGTTTCGTTGGGTTACGCCTCCGCCTGCCCCCCTTGGCAACCCCCCCTTCAAATTAATCAAGAAAGGCACCCTACCAAGCGTGTCGACAAACGTGAGTATTTATAATACAAAAATGAACTTGCCTTTATATCATAATTAGATTTTAACAACAATTAATTCTCT
Source organism: Methylotuvimicrobium sp. (assembly GCF_050611805.1). Classification (NCBI taxonomy): domain Bacteria; kingdom Pseudomonadati; phylum Pseudomonadota; class Gammaproteobacteria; order Methylococcales; family Methylococcaceae; genus Methylotuvimicrobium; species Methylotuvimicrobium sp. The sequence goes on along the minus strand of NZ_JBNGHF010000035.1, from coordinate 22,521 downwards.
GCTAAACTGGCAGGACTTCTTCGTTCGCTCAAGCCTTTAGTTACTGTAATCTCCACCATTGATCAACTCCTTAGCGAGTTTGTTCAAGCAAACTCGCTTACTAGCTTACTTGCCAACATAAAGCCGTCAAATCATGGGTATCATCATTAAAACACCAAGTGAAATCGATAAAATGCGCGTCGCTGGTAGACTTGCCGCCGAAGTACTGGAAATGATCGAACCGCATGTTGTACCGGGCATCACCACCGAAGAACTTAATCAAATTTGCCACGACTATATTGTCGACGTTCAACATGCGATTCCGGCCCCGCTCAATTACCACGGCTTCCCCAAATCGATATGCACTTCGATCAATCAGCAAGTTTGCCACGGCATACCTAGCAACAAAAAATTAAAAAACGGCGATATCGTCAATATCGACATCACCGTCATCAAGGACGACTATCACGGCGACACTAGCAAAATGTTTTGTGTCGGCGAAGTCAGTCCCCACGCCAAACGCTTAGTGAAAATCACTCAAGAAGCCCTGTATCGGGGCATTGAACAAGTTAAACACGGAGCAACTCTTGGCGATATAGGCCATGCGATACAAAAATTCGCCGAATCGAATCGCTATTCGGTCGTCCGCGAATTTTGCGGTCACGGCATAGGCCAAAAGTTTCATGAAGAACCGCAAGTGCTGCACTACGGCAAACCAGGAGAAGGCACTGCCCTTGAAGCCGGCATGATTATTACGATAGAACCGATGCTTAATTTAGGCAAACGCCATGTGAAGGTGTTAGCGGACGGCTGGACCGCGGTTACCAAAGACCGCAGCCTTTCGGCGCAATGGGAACATACCATCCTAGTCACTGACCACGGTTACGAAATTTTGACTCTGAGACAGGAGGAAATGTGACAGAAGCCTTAGCCCATACCCACTATTTCACACAATCCGATTATATCATTGCTTTTAAAGAGCTCATTAAATCGAAAAACCTAGAGCTTGAGCGGGCATTTAACCCACAAGAACCGGTCACGCCTTTATTGGTTGCCAAGGCTGATTTCGTCGACGAAATCCTGATTACCGGCTGGGATCATTTCCTCGGTGAAACCGCCGATCAATTGAGCCTGATTGCGGTAGGCGGATACGGGCGAAAAGAATTGTTTCCCTTTTCAGACATCGATATCGTCGTATTATTGGATAAAGAGGCCTCTACGGAAACCCAGGCTGTATTAGGACAATTCTGCAATTTCCTTTGGGACATCGGTTTAAAACCAGGATTAAGCGTACGCACAGTCGAAGAATGCATTCAATCCTGTATCGACGACCAAACCATCATGACCAGTCTAATGGAAACCAGACTATTGCGCGGCAATCCGAGCTTGTGCGCAAAAGTACTCGAACCGATAAACAGCGGAGAGATATGGCCGTCAAACCGGTTTTTTGCTGCCAAAATGCAGGAACAGGAACATCGCTATTTTAAGTTTCACGATACCGCTTACAATCTCGAACCCAATATCAAGGAAGGACCCGGCGGACTTCGCGACATGCAGATTATTGCCTGGGTTTTTAAACGCCATTACGGCTCTTCAACCTTAAAAGAATTAATTAAATACGGCTTCTTGCCCGAATCCGAATATGAAGAACTGGTCACTGCGCGTAACGTACTTTGGCGAATCCGTTATGCACTTCACCTATTAACCGGTCGTTGCGAGGATCGCCTGCTATTCGACTTTCAACGAGACTTGGCCGAACAATTCGGATTCAAAGGCGCCGATCCGAATCAATCCGTCGAAGAATTCATGCAGCATTACTATAAAACCGTAGTCGGCCTAGAGCGGCTCAATGAAATGCTACTACAACTATTTAACGAGCGTTTTATCGGCGGAGAAACGACTTATCAACAAATCCAAACCAAAACCACAAAACTCATCGCTATTAACGGCTACCTAGAAGCCGAAACGAATAGCCTTTTCGAGGACAACCCACTGGCATTATTGGAAATTTTCCTAGTCATCCAGCAAAATCCTTCGCTAAAAGGTATCCGATCAAAAACGATTCGCTTAATCCGCAAAAGCCTGCACCTGATCGACGATCAATTTAGAACCGACAAGCACGCCAATCACCTATTCATCGAGATATTACGCCAACCGCGAGGCATCACGCACGCACTTCGACGAATGAATCGCTATGGCGTACTCGCCGCTTACCTGCCTAGCTTCGCTCACATCGTCGCCAGAATGCAGTACGATTTATTCCACATATATACCGTGGACGAACACACCCTATTCGTAATTCGCAATTTGCGACGTTTTTCGTTAGAAAAGCACACCCACGAACTGCCATTTTGTAACGACATTTTTTTGATGATCCCGAGACCCGAGCTACTTTATATCGCGGCATTGTTTCACGATATAGCGAAAGGCAAAGGCGGGGATCATTCGCAAGTTGGCGAAGAAATCGCCCAAGCATTTTGCCAGCAGCACGATCTGTCTAGACATGATACTAAGCTCGTCACCTGGCTAGTCCGCAATCATCTGATTATGTCGATGACGGCCCAGCGCAAAGACATCAGCGACCCAGACATCATTCATGATTTCGCCACTCAAGTCGGTAGCACCGAATATTTAAATCATCTTTATTTATTGACTGTCGCAGACATACGCGCAACCAATCCGGAACTATGGAACTCTTGGAAAGACGCATTATTGAAAGAACTCTATAGCGCAACCTACAACGCCTTGCGTCGCGGCCTCAAGAACCCGATCAATATCAGCGACAGACTCGAAGAAAATAAAACTGAAGCCTTGGAAGAACTGCTGAAACTAGGCATTTCCGAAGCGACTATTCATGCATCATGGAAACATGTCGGCGATGAATACTTTCTTAGATATACTGCCGAAGAAATTGCTTGGCAAACGATTGCGATCGCATCCTGCGACGAACCTGACCTGCCACTGGTGTTACTACGCCCACAAACTCAACGAGGCAGTGCAGAAGTCTTTATTTACACCCGCAACGAAGACTTTATTTTTTCAATCAGCACCGAGACCCTCGATCAACTCGGCCTTACGATTCTCGACGCAAGGATCGTTACCACCAGCGATCAGTATGTATTGAACAGCTTCCAAGTTCTCGAACAATCAGGCGACCCGATCAAGGATTTACACCGAGAAGTGCATATTTGCACAGCGCTCCGTAAAAATCTAAAAGAACACCACATTAACAAACAAAAAAACATTCGACGCCAATCGAGGCAAGCTCGACACTTTCCAATACCGACAACAATTTCATTTCACGAGGATCCGCAAAGACGCTTTACGGTCATGGAACTCATCACAACAGACCATGCGGGACTTCTTTCCAAAATCGGCCATGTACTCAACGATCACAACATTCAACTACACGACGCCAAAATCACCACGATAGGAAGCCGCGCAGAAGACATGTTTTATTTTACCGATTATCAATCTAACCCGATTCAAGACCACGAAACATTACAAAATTTGGAGCAAGCCATTCAATCCGCATTACGCGACCATTTATAACCCTTTCGCTAGCAGAGAGGATTCAGCGCCAAGCAAAATCCCCTTGCTATAACATATCGTAGATCAAAATTCGGCATCGAACAGGGGTGGCCGTCAAAGGTCGCCGTGAACTAAGCACCTAAATCCAGCACCTAAATTCCATAGGTCTTTGGCAATGATTCAAAATCATGGCTTATTTAGGTGCTGGATGAATTATCTAAGATAGTTAATCATAGCTAACGGCTATGGAATTTAGATGCTGGGTGAATACGCCTAAGCAGTATCTGACACCCCGGCGCCACTTAGAACACTATCGAAATTTGAAGTCCGAAAGGTATATAGATCATAAAGACGACACCGTAACTTCGTTCGAAGCCAGTCGATTTTCTATAAAACGGATAAGGTTCTCATAACCGTCACCTTCGAGATCCTTATATCGCATACCGATTTCGCAACGATCCCTCGCTATCCGACGGGAAAACTCAACATTACAACGCGCTTTTACTTGTAAAGGGCGATCGCCGGCAAGCGGCAAATCCAGCCATGCATTTAATTCCACCGGGCGACCGTTACGGATGTAACATCCGCCCGGTGTCATCAAATTCCGCTGCAATATATTGCATTGGATCGAGAACCCGTCACTTGAAGTATCAATCGCCAATACTTTGAGACGTACCCCCTCTTCATTGGTAACCACAACAGGCAAATGCGCAGCAACACGAGGATAAATTTTCTTTTCCATAGCCATCTCCGATCGACCAAATATTGTCATAAAAATTCTAGTCTATATCTTATTTTTTACCAGAATAAATATGCAGTTGTCGCTCACACCTCATTAAATTAATAAGATTACTCAGCCGCGAAACAGCATCGCCTGACAACATTCTCGAGTGCATCAATCCGAAATACCCCCCAAGAACCGGCTCTCCGTTATCAAAGAGCACTTTGTGACCGACCGAAATGAAATCAATCGAATCGAGGTCTTGACTTTAATCAACCGCTACGAAAGAATCTCCTGTATAATTTTCAAACAAGTTATGTTTTTTACCGCTCTTACACGACCGAAAAACGTCTAATTTAAGTTAGAAAGCATTAAGCGTTACCGACAAGGCCGGCAACCATCGGACAGGCGCTATCACTAAAGCATCATAATAACAAACTCTATCTAAACGTTTTTTCAGTCGATATGGAGTAAATAAACTTTCGCACTTTTTCTGAGTCACAATGACTCGAATCGTGTGTTTTTTCAGAGGTCTTCGCATGCATAAAAATTTCCTTACCCTTCTCTGCGGCGCCATGACGCTTATTGTTCCACTTGAACTGCAAGCAGCCAATGACTTGCCGCCTTCCGCTAAAATTGAATTGGGCGAATCGGAAGAAGTCTGTTCCGACTTCACGTCACCGAAATGGAGAGACGCACAAGCCATCGACGGCGTCGAGATTCAAGAATCGAGACTTTGCAACCCCGACAATCCTGCAGAAATTGCCGCATTCGTAAAAGGCACGAATAACATCAGCATGTCGACGTTAATGGATACTCAATTGGCCGCCGACTCGATCATCAAAACCAAAGACGTCGACGGCGACGGCGACCCCGACCATATCATCATAAAACTCGAAATCGTCGAATTAAACGGTCGATCTCCGGATAGTACCGAATTGACCACTCAATTCAATATTGCGCCAGGCGTACAACCCACCTTTTGGGTATTCGCGCCTAAAACCCGCGACATGTCGACTCTGAGCCTCTACGAACCGCTAGCCAATGCTCTACTGCGAGTTCCTTCGCCGACCATACGCGTCGAAGAAGGCGATACCGTCTGGCTGGTTGTCGAAAACACCCACCACATGCCGCATTCGCTGCATCTGCACGGTGTAGACCATCCTTATATGGACCATAGCGGAAGCGGCAATGACGGCGTCGGACAAACCAGTGCAATGGACATCATGCCCGGTGAGAGTAAAACTTATGTCATCAAGCCGCGCCAAGCCGGTTCCTTTTATTATCACTGCCACGTTCAGCCGCATACCCATATTCCAATGGGCTTGCAGGGCATATTCGTCGTAGAAGAAAATCGTCCAAACAATTGGGTACAAACCTTCAATGTCGGCAATGGCCAAGTTCGACATCCGTCGGTAGCAGTTCAGGAAAAATACGCCCGCGAATACGACTTGCATTATCAGTCGGCGGACAAGGAATTGCATGAACTGGCTCGCTCTGCCAACGACCCGCGCCTGCTAGCACAAAAACTGAACATGGAATACGACGTCACCGATGCAACCGACGATTATTTCATGCTGAACGGCCGCTCATTCCCGTATACGCTCAGGGAGTCCTTGATTGAAATGCAGCCGAATCAAAAGGTCAAGCTTCGCATACTAAACGGTCACACCGAAGCATTGGGCGTTCATATTCATGGGCATAGACCCATGATCACCCATTACGACGGTATCGATAACGGCCCGGGATCTTATATCATGCGGGATGTCCATACAATGGTACCGGCACAACGCATCGATCTGGAACTTGACGGCACCGACGACGGCTTACATAGCTTCGGCGAAGGGGTCTGGATGATGCATGATCATGTCGAAAAATCATTCACTACCAACGGCATCGGCGAAGGCGGCGATATCAGCTTGGTCGTTTACAAAGATTTTCTTGACGAAAAAGGAATTCCGAAAATGCAAGGCTGGACTCTGGCGCCTTATTTCACGAAAGAGTTCTGGCAAGGCAAATACCCGCTATGGCAAGATTACGACAAGTGGCGCAGCTTAGGTCTTCCTGACGCTCGCGGCTACAAAGCTCCTCTGCCGTCTCCACCCCAAATGATGCTTGAAGGACCGTCCGACTCTTTCAGCTCGACTGCGCCAGGCTCAGAAAAATCGTTTATCGGCGATTTATTCTCCGGATTGATTTTAGGCATCCTCGCTTACATGGCTATCGTGCGGCGCGAAGACATTTTCGCCTTGTATCATAAGCTCGTTAAAAAACCTGCCTAAATTTCGACTGGGTTTGCGGAATTCCATAAGGATTCCGCAAATCACATCAATTTCCCATTCCAACATAAGTCAGATTGTCTATACAAAAATGGGCTTATTTAAGACTATGTTCGCGTTAATAGTTGATACCTATTTGAACTCAAAGTCAGCAGAAGCCAAAAGATATAGCTCTAAATATACCCGTCGTAGATCAAAATTCGGCGGCAGGGCAGATTTTTGCTCCTGCAAAATCTGCATTCATGCCATCCTTGGCAATCAGTCGCCGCCGTCAAGGCTACATGGAGGTGTTTACGGCGTCCTTTCAAGCGATTAATCGTCCCCTCTTCCACGCTTAGTGCATTGAAAAGTAATCTTTGACTATTTCCTAAATGGTTTATTTTGTAGGAAAGAGAACCGTTTCAACAGCTAACGCGAACATAGCCTTATTTAATGTATAACAATCGTAGATGCGAAGTGCCCGTCAAAGAATGCCGTAAATCCAGCACCTAAATTATCCATGACAATGGGCTATGGAATTTAAGTACTGGGTAAATACGTCCATGCTGGTCCCTCGCCTAGCGTTAGGTTAGGGACCGAGCACCCCAGCGCCTCCTTCGGCACTGCCGAAATTTGAAGTGCGAATCGTTCAACAAATTCGGATAGATCCGATGTTGAAAGCACTAAGACAGACGGATATTTCTATTTCGAAACCGTTTTCGTCACGCATCTCGTTATCCATTTTCTCGTTTCGTCGAGCACTAAAACGCTCGAAGCAACCAGTGTCGCAACCAGCCAGTCGACCGGATTCAGTGCTGTCGTTCCAAATACCTTTTGCGCGGGCGGCCAATGAACGACCAAGATTTGTAGCAAAACGACGACAAACAGCGCTAACCATAATTTTCTGTTATGAAAAAAATTGCGGTTGAACGCCGTTTCGTGCTCGGCTCGGGCGTTGAATACGTTAAAGAACTGATACAGCACAAAGGTCGTAAATGCCATCGTAACTGCATATTCAGGATTGCCCTGTTCAAGACTATAGGTAAATACCGACAAGGTACCGATCATCATCGTCATGCCGTAAGCCACCAAGCGAAGCAAACGACCGTCGGAAAGAATCTGCGCGCCTGGACGACGCGGTGTTTCTTGCATCAAACCGCTACGAGCCGGTTCGATACCGAGCGTCATCGCCGGCGGACCGTCCATGATGATGTTGATCCACAGCAATTGGATCGCCGTAAACGGCATCGGCAAAGCCAATAACGTGGATGCCAACACCGTCAAAATAGCGGCAATGTTTGTCGAAAGCTGGAATCGCACGAACTTGATAATATTGTCGTAAATAACCCGCCCCTCCTCAACCGCATGAACGATAGTTGCGAAGTTGTCGTCGGTCAACACCAGCGTGGCGGCCTCTCGTGTCACCGCCGTGCCGGTGACGCCCATTGCGACACCGATATCGGCTGCTTTGAGGGCAGGCGCATCGTTCACGCCGTCGCCGGTCATCGCGGTGATATGACCGCCGGATTTCAGTGCGTTCAGAATCGCAACCTTGTGCTGCGGAGAGACTCGTGCGAATACAGCGATATCGTCAATGCGCTGGCTCAATTCGTTCGGCGACATCCGGTCGAGTTCGGCGCCGGTAACGACGCCCCCCGTCAGACCCAACTCTTTCGCGATCGCCTCCGCAGTCGCTTTATGGTCGCCGGTAATCATTTTGACTTGGATTCCCGCCGTTTTGCAGTGAGTGATGGCTTCCGCCGCTTCGGCTCGGGGCGGGTCCATCAAACCGACCAGGCCTAAAAACTCCCACGCTTCGGTCCATCGCCAAAGATCGCCTTTCGGGTCGAATTCATTCGCCGCGATTTCTCGTCTAGCGACGGCAAGCACCCTCAACGCGCTGCTGGCAAGGCGATCGTGTTCGGTTTTGATTCTGTCGAGCGACGACTCATCGAGCGGCTCCATATCGTTATCGCCCAGACAAAAGCGCGAATGCTTCAACAAAACATCGGGGGCGCCTTTGATAAACATGTCCACAACGTTTTCGCGCCGGTGAAAAGTGGCCATGAACTTGTGCGCAGAATCGAAAGGAATTTCCGCAATTCTCGGCGAACGTTCCTGTTCGAGAGTAGGGTCGAGCCCGCTTTTTTGCGTCAATACGAAAAGCGCGCCTTCGGTCGGATCACCAATCAACTCACCGTCTCGTACGCTCGACTCGGTACAAAGCGCCATCGGCAGCAAAAACGGTCGCCAATCCCGATCGCCGGAGCTTTCGATACGACCATCGGCCCGATACCCTTCGCCTGTGACATCGAAACGTTGACCGGCATACCATCCCGAACGGGCCGTCATCTGATTGAGCGTCAACGTGCCGGTCTTGTCGGTGCAGATGACCGTAGTCGATCCGAGCGTTTCGACCGAAGCCAGTTTTTTGAGAATCGCGCGTTTTCTTGCCATTCGCCACATACCGATTGACAGCGTCACAGTGACGACGGCGGGAAGCCCTTCCGGCACCGAAGCCACTGCCAGCGCAATAGCCGTCATAGCCGCATCGGTCCACGGAGCTCCGCGTTGTATCGTCAGCGCAAAGATAATCAGCACGATCGCGCCGGCGAGAACAGCCAGGCGCTTGCCTAAAACATCGAGCTGTCTTTGCAGAGGTGAAGGCGAATCGGGTGCTTGCGCAATCATTTCTGCCAAACCGCCCATGACCGTACGCATCCCGGTGTCGGTGATTATCATTGTCGCCCGCCCTCTCGTGACGACCGTATTCATGAACAAGAGATTGTTTTGTTCGGCCAACGGTAAATCGTCTAGATCCAGCTTTTCATGTGTCTTCGCAACGGCTTGCGATTCGCCGGTTAACGCCGATTCCTGCACTTCGAGACTGTGGGCTTCGACCAAGCGGCCGTCTGCCGGTACCCGATCGCCGGCTTCGAGCAAAACGATATCGCCAGGCACCAATTCGGCCGCATCGATCTCCTGCATTTGTCCGTCGCGCCGCACTTTTGCACGCGGCGCCAACATGCTTTTCAATGACGCCAATGTCTGTTCGGCACGATGTTCTTGATAAAAGCCCAAACCGGCATTGAAAGCGACGACGATCAAAATTACGATGGCATCTTTCAAATCACCGATAAACCAGGCCAGCAGAGCCGCCAATAACAAAACGACGATCAGAAAACTTTTGAATTGATCGAGAAATTTAAGCCAAAGCGGACGCGGCGGCGATTCAGTCAAACAGTTTTCGCCGTGCAATTTTAGCCGATGACGGGCCTCTGCCGTGGTCAGTCCCGTTACCGAATCGGTTGCGAATTGCGCAGCCACCGTCTCGACTTCAAGCGTATGCCACGATCCGCGCTGGCGATTTACCGACGAGGACGATCGATCATCCAGATCGATCGATGCAGCTCGATTATCGTCGTTGACCTCGGCATTGAATTCGCGGATGAAGATTTCCCAAAACGCGACAAATAGAGCGGCAATCAACGGTCCGATCACGAATCCGTTCATGCCAAACCAGACTAAACCGCCGAGCGTCGACAACAATACGATATAGTCGGGCAGTTTAGTGTCACGGCCAACCAGTATCGGCCTTAATAAATTGTCGACCAAACCAATCACGCCGGCACCGAAACCGATCAGAATCAAGCCATGCCCCCAGTCGCCGACAGCAAACAAATAAATCGCGACCGGCATCCAGATTAGCCCAGCGCCGATAACCGGAATCAGCGACAATAGCGCCATCACGACGCCCCATAGCAACGCGCCTTGTATGCCGAGCAACGCAAAAATGATTCCGCCCAATGCACCTTGAACTGCGGCGACCGTCAGATTACCCTTGACGGTTGCTCTGATGACTTCAGTTAATTTTGCGAAGAGTAATTTTTCGCGCTCGTCTCCTAGAGGTAAAGCTTTTATCAACAACGCCAGCAAAGCATGACTGTCGCGCAACATGAAAAATGCGACATACAACGTCAAGCCGAGGCTGACGACAAACTCCATCGTGCTTTGACCTATCTGAACGGCATTCTGGGCAATATGACGGCTGACAATGATCGCTGCGTTCGAGAGATGTTCCTTAAAGATATCCAGATCGAGATGCAGGCGTTCCAGCAAACCATGAACCGCCGGAAACCCTTGTTTGATTTGAGCGATATAACGGCTGAAATCGATGTCGCCGCTTTGCAGTCGCTGATACAGTTCCGCGCCTTCCTGAAAAAAAGACACAACAACGAACAGGGCCGGAGCGATGCCTACCAGAAGGCAAATCGTCAATGTCGCGAAAGCTGCCGGATTAGGGCGCCCCCACAACTTGACAAGGCGCACGTACAGCGGGTGAAACAACATTCCGATCACGCAAGCCCAAAAAACGGCGCTGAAAAAGGGTTCGAGCAAATGCAAGAACAACAACGTGACCAGGACGAGCATCAATAGAAACGATCCATGCTCAAATCGGATGCGGAAACGGTCGGAATAACCGGTACCGCGGTGAAAGGAATGCTCGGCTCTGTCTTTGGTTACTGTTTTATTATCTTCGTCTCGCATCGTCATCAATTCCGTTACACTAAGCTTCATCGGATCGAACTAATATAGCAGAAGCCGAACTACCCATAACGCTTCGTTTCGACGTTGCTACAAAAATCGTTATGAAATTGCCAAATTCGATGTTGAAGATGAGTTAAGGATTTGAGCGTAAATAAATTTCCTATTTCTCGGAGGATTCCTAGCCGTCGCGAAAGCAGAAAAAGATTGTGACCGTGATGACCGTCAATTGCATGACGAAATGGCCGATGCCGCCGAGAATTAAAGAATATAGGCCGCACATCCTATCTTGAATTTTAAAATGGATGATTTCATGGGAACCATAGCAGCAAAGTTCTGGTTAAATAAGGCAGAAGCAAAACTTAAAAACACATAACTCTCAGAACCCTTGCTCATAATTCTTTCTTTTTTGTGGAAAAGGGATAGGGTTAAATTAAAAACATCAATTGGGTAACATCCGGTCAAATTTTCTACCAGGGGGGATTGGTTTAACAATTGCAAACCTTGTAACTAAACTCGATAGCTTTTCGCTCCGGATTTTTCATACTGCTTTTTGGTTTTTTATAAATAGGAGGCATCGTTGGATATTGCTCTACTGGTTATTCTCATCATTTTAAATGGCTTGTTCGCAATGTCAGAGATTGCGTTGGTGATAGCCCGCAAAAATAGACTTCAAAAACTGGCGGATGACGGCGATAAAGCAGCAGGGATCGCTATAAGTCTCGGAAGTAAACCCACTCAGTTCTTGTCGACAATTCAGATCGGTATTACAGCAATCGGCATTCTCAATGGGATAGTCGGTGAGGCCGCGCTGGCGGAGCCTCTCGCCGAGATTTTAATCGGAATTGGTATGGAGCAAAAAGCCAGCGCCACTGGCGCCACTGCAATTGTGGTTGTAGGAATAACCTATGTTTCTATCGTCATAGGCGAGCTGGTCCCGAAGAGAATAGCGCAACACAATGCCGAAGGCATCGCTCGTTTCGTGGCGCGCCCCATATCTATTCTGGCGAAACTGTCCCGTCCATTTGTATTCTTTCTATCTGTATCGACCGATAGTTTGCTGTTTTTGATTGGCAAAAAGGGGCTGAGCAACACCAACATTACCGAACAAGATATCCAAGCGATGTTGGCCGAAGGCAAAGAATCGGGGGTCATTGAGAAACAGGAACACGATATGGTACGCAACGTGTTTCGACTTGACGAGCACCAAATAGCCTCACTGATGACGCCGCGTAGCGAAATTGTCTATTTGGACGTCGATCAGTCACTTGAAAAAGGTATCGAGCAGCTGATTCAATCAGGTCATTCATGTTTTCCTGTATGTCGCGGCGGATTGCATGTGATTCTTGGAGCGATCAGCGCGAAACAAATGCTAAGACATCGTTTAACGACCGAGACCGACCGCATCATCGAATTTTTGCTGCCTGCCGTTTATGTGCCCGAGTCATTGACAGGAATAAAATTATTAGAGCAATTTCGGGAATCCGGGGTCCAAGTGGTTTTTGTTGTCGATGAGTACGGAGAGATATTGGGACTGATTACGTTGCACGATGTTTTGGAGGCACTGGTAGGTGAATTCAAACCTCGCGATCCCAAGGATGTTTGGGCGGTTCAACGTGAAGACGGCTCTTGGTTGCTGGACGGCCTAATTCCTATCCCGGTGCTCAAAGACCGACTCGATTTGAAGTCGGTACCTGAAGAAAATAAAGGTAGGTATAATACGCTCAGCGGAATGATGATGTGGCTGATCGGAAGTCTTCCGCGTACTGGCGACGTCACTCAATGGGAGCAATGGCGACTTGAAGTTGTCGATTTAGACGGCAATCGAGTCGATAAGGTGCTAGCCAGCCAGTCGCCTGATTCGAATTCCAAATGGACGTCCCAGCTGTCGGACTGATATTGTAATCAATTAGTTGAAAATATAATTCTTGTTAAGACGAAAAGCATGTAATTCTATCGATAGCCCTGGTAATTAAATATTTATCGCTTTGTTTTTTCAGGAACAATCCTATCAATTGGGGCTCGGTACAATCTATCATATAGAAATGACCGTGTTTCCGGTGAAATCCTAAATAACTGTGGCATTTGTAAATATACCCATCGCAGATCAAAATTCGGCGCTGGGGTCCGTCAAGGGACGCCGTGAACCCTGCACCTAAATCCAGCTCCATGCTGGTCCCTCACCTAGCGTTAGGAGAGGGATCGCACACCCCAGCGACTCCTCAGGTACTGCCGAAATTTGAAGCGCCAAAGGTATAACTCCAATCAAACCTTTGCTTGAATTCGTTGTTCATTTCAATACCGAATGCCAAATACTGAGAATGTTCGTAAAACATGGAAAAGCACTCGACTAGCACGGTTTGCGCTTCTTCCCAGTTCGAAACCAGATTAGTGCGGACCTGGTGTGCGCCGGCTATCTCGAACAGTCTCACCCTTAGCCAACTTGGGTAAATCCCCATCCAAACCCATCGCGGCCCGCATGATTTTTTTCTTGGCCGGCATAATGCGTTCAGCTAGACCCAAACCCAAATTACGGAAAAACTTGACCGGGGCGATCTCATTACTGAAAACACGGTAAAAAACATCCATGACCGTCATCATTCTGAGATTATCAACACGCCTTGTCTTTTCATAGCGCATTAATTCCGGCAATGAACCTATATCGCACCCAGCCTGATAAGCCTCCAGCAAAACTTCTACCAACGAAGCCGCATCGAGCAAACCGATATTGACGCCTTGACCCGCCAATGGATTAATCATATGCGCAGCATCGCCGACCAAAGCGATACCGGGTTTCACATAACGTTGAGCGTGCTGTCGTTTCAACGGAAACGAAGCGGTATTCAAGACAGCGTTGATTCTGCCTAAACACTCCGGAAACGCCTCGGTCAATTCGAGCAGCAATTGCTCGCAGGACAAGGATTTTAATCGTTTGATTGCATCAGGAGAGTTATACCAAACCAACGACCCGTGTCGACCGGTTAACGGCAAAAAAGCCTGTGGGCCGCTAGGCACGAATCGCTGCCAAGTAATATCCTGTTGCGGATAATCGGTTGCCACATAAATCACCAGCGCGTGCTGCTTATAATCCCAACCGGTCACGCCGATCCCGGCGACCTGGCGAACTTTCGAATTCCCGCCGTCGGCACCGACTAAGACATTCGCCGTCAAAACCGTACCGTCATCCAACTCGACCGCCGAACGATGACCTTCACCATCCAAGCCGTAATCGATGCGTTTAATACTAGCCGGACAAAATAAGCTGACATTATCAAAATCCTGCAAACGCTCCAACAAGGCTAACTGGGTTACCCGGTTTTCGACGATATACCCCAACTCGTTAAAATCAATGTCGTCACTGCAAAATTCGGTATCGCCGACAGTTTCCCATACTCGCATACGCCGAAAAGGGCAATAACGGCGATTCAGAACACCCTGCCACGCGCCGACCGCCTCCAAAATATGCCGCGAAGCAATACTCAACGCGGAAACTCTGAGATCATGGGGCTGATCTGAAGAAAACTCATCGGGAAATACTTGTTCGATCACCGCAACCTTAAGACCGCTTCCGCCTAATCCGCAAGCCACTGCGGCCCCAACCATTCCCCCGCCGACTACTACTACATCAAAATTCATTTTCTTATTTGGAACCCGTAATTAACTATTTCTAATATACCTATCGCACTTCAAATTTCGGCGATAATTATGGATTTCGTGATAAATAACGTCCTGGAACTATGAGCTTTGTCGAGGGATCGGTATCTCGCCTGACAAGGCGCTCCTCGACAGGCATACTCCACAACCTAAACTCCGAGAACATGTTCAAACTGCGAATTGATGATAACAATTTGCATCTAAATGACTTAAAATGCGACTCATGATATCATTTGCAGGTTTCTCTAAACGCAATTGTCTGCATTACTTATTGCATCGCCAATGCACACCGCTCTATTTGAGCAGTTAACGTTTGGGCAATCAAAGTTTGACTTTAGCATGCATTGCGAGAAAAACGAACTACTAACGCTGTTGATCGCAGCATGACTGGAACGGGTTGGATATAATGACTGAAATTTCCCGAATAAACCTCAAAGAACCTTTGCTTTACGACGCCGATCTTTCCCAAGATAGCTGCGGCGTGGGTTTTATTACTCATAAACAAAGCAAACAGACTCACGAGCTACTTGTCAAAGCGCATGAAGCGCTATGCACGATTCCCCACCGCGGCGGCATGAGTGCCGAAGGTATCGGCGACGGAGCCGGCGTGAATGTCGATCTATCATTGAAGTTTTTTCGAAAAATCACCGGAAACAACAACCTGCAACTCGGAGAATTTGGCGTTGCCAACTTTTTCTTTCCGGAAGATCACGAGCGTTATGATAGTTTCGCGATCGAATTGATCGAAAAACACCTAACTCGATTCGGCCTGCCGGTCATTACTTGGCGAAACATCCCGGTGGACAGCCAAGTCATCAACGAAGCATCCAGAAAAGCGCAACTACCGATCAAGCAAGTAATTTTCGGGCGCCCGGAAGCTTTAAAGACGGCGACTCATAGCGAATTCGAACAACTGATTCAAAGCGCATTGCTGGATATCGAAGCCGATGGCTTTACCCGCGACGAATTAACCGGTTTCTACCCGCTATCGATGAGCTCGAGAACCCAGGTTTACAAAGGCCGACTGAACTCTTTTGAAGTAATACCGTATTTTATCGACCTCTACGACGAAGATCATGAAATACACACCCTATTCTTCCATACTCGCTTCTCGACCAATACCGCTCCGGCAACGATGATGGCGCAACCGTTCCGCTACATGGCGCACAACGGGGAGTTAAATACCGACAAAAAAAATCGACTCAGTGAAAATGCGATCGCGCGCTTACACAACAAACATATCGTCTTCCCATGCGGACAATCCGACTCGGGCCGTCTCGATCAAACACTGACTCGTCGAATCAACGAGGACGAGCTCGATGTCGTCACGGCCGTGCTGGCGATGATGCCGCCTGCCTGGGAAAACGACACGACCCTGTCGCCGAAAGTTCGCGCGATGCTCGAATATTTCAGCCTCTATGAAGAAAAAAACGACGGCCCCGCCGCCCTGATCTTCTGCGACGGCATACGTGTTGGCGCGCGTCTAGACCGTTTGGGGCTCAGACCCTTGCGCTCGGTGGAAACCGAAACTTATCTAGCCGTCATGTCGGAAGCCGGACAAATCGACTTCCCTCCCAAAGACGTTATCAAACGTGGTCGTATCGAAGCCGGGGGCATGGTTTATTTCGACCACAGCACCGGACAGATTTATAACAGCCATCAAGTCTTGGAAACACTCGCCGGACAAAAAGACTATGAAGCGATGCTCCGCGAACGCAGCTTGCATATCGGCGAACTGCCCGACGTCCCATTCGATGAATTAGCCCCGGTCAACGGCGACTTCAACATCGACCAACAACACACGGCTTATTCGCTAAATCAGGAAAGCTTTAAATTCCTGCTTGACCCGATGTTAAGTACCGGTCTTGAAAAAGTTTCGGCGATGGGCTACGGAATTGCTCCCAATGCGCTTTCCGATGCCGAAGGCGGTATGTCCCGTTATTTCAGCCAGCGCTTCGCTCAAGTCACAAACCCTCCACTCGATTCAATTCGTGAAAGCGACGGCATGACCTTGCGCGTCGCGCTCGGCGCCAAACCGACCTTTTCCGAAGGGAACAGCAAACAATTGGTCATCGACTCGCCAATTCTGCAAAGAACGAATTTGGAACAAATCCGCAGGCAATCCAGCGTCAAGACCATCACACTGGACATGCTATTCACGCCGGACTTCGAAAATCCAAAAAATAACGAAGATCTTCTCGAATCGGCGGTGTTTGCCGTTTGCGAGCAAATCGAACAAGCAGCCCGCAACAACACCGGCATCATCATTCTCAGCGACACCGGCATCAGCCGCGATAAAGCGGCGATTCCCGCCTTACTGATGGTTGCCGCTGCCAATCAACACCTGGTCAAACAAGGCCTGCGCTTCCACTCGTCACTGATTGCCGAAACCGGACAAGTCGCCAGCGCTCACGATATCGCAACAATACTCGGCTTCGGCGCTTCGGCTGTCTGTCCGATCAGCGCCTACAATCGCGTCGTCAGCCAACTTCAGCCCGAGAACCAACAAAAATCCCTCGATAACTTCAAAAAAGCGGCGGAAAAATCGCTGATGAAAACCATGGGCAAGTTCGGTCTATGCACCGTAGAAAGCTACATCGGCGGCGAGTTTTTCGAATCGAATTATCTGGACACCAACGAGCCGCGCCTACAACCGTATTTCCCGAATATCAACGCGCCGGTCGGCGGCGTGCGCTATGCAGACATTGCAAAAAGCGCGGCCGCATGGCATTACAAAGCATTGAGTATCAAGGACGAAAAAGATATTCCTTTCATCGGTTTGTTCAAGGAACGGCAAGACGGCGCAGGCCATAGCTTCGGCAATCTCGCTGTCCGTGAATATATCAACATGACCGACGAACCGATCTTGTATATTCCACAAGACAAATCGCCGGAAGCCAGCGATACCGCTTATTTCGATTTCGGTTATGACAAACGCACACCCGAACAAATCGACAATTTCGGCATCACGCCGGCTTATCGTAGCTTCGCGAAAAACCTGTATCAAGAGCGCGACAACCGCCCGGCTGCATTACGCGACATCATGGACCTGCCGGCCGATATCAGCCAAGCGCAAAGCACGGCCGAATTCGACCGCATTTTGGGCAAGCAAAACTTGCTCGGAAACAACAACTACATGATCCATGGCATCGCGGTTGAACGAATCGACGGCGTTAATTATTCAATTACACTGCCTGAAAACAACAGCGAAGCGCGGTTAACCGGCATCGCTGAGCATTTCAAAAACCGCTTCGGCGATAGCGCCGCAACGATCAGCGTTACAAACAATGCCTGTGCAATCAAGCTCTCAGATAGCGGCAATCTTTTCGGGCAATATTTGGCCAATATCAAAACTGCCCGTTCTCCGATTGCATTGTCCAACGTTCAACCGGCTCATCAAATCACTGCCAAACTCGCATCCGGTGCAATGAGTCACGGTGCATTGATCGCAGAAGCGCACGAGGCTGTCGCGCAAGGCACTAACATTGCCGGCGCGCTCAGCAACTCCGGTGAAGGCGGCGAACACTCGAGCCGTTTCAACACGCTTCGATCAAGCAAAATTAAACAGTTCGCATCGGGCCGTTTCGGCGTCTGGGCCGGTTATCTGGCCGACCCGAACATCGAAGAAATCGAAATCAAAATCGCACAAGGCGCAAAACCCGGCGAAGGCGGACAATTGCCTGCGCCGAAAGTATCTGTCGAAATCGCGGCATTGCGCGGCGGCACGCCACAAGTCGAGCTAGTCAGCCCTCCTCCACATCACGATACCTATTCGATAGAAGACCTCGGTCAATTGATTCACGATGCCAAAGCAGCCCGCGTTCGAGTCGTCGTCAAACTGGTATCCTCTGAAGGCATCGGCACGATCGCAGTTGGTGTCGCGAAAGCCGGCGCCGATGTCATCAATGTGGCCGGTAGCACCGGCGGCACGGGCGCGGCCGCTGTCACGAGCCTGAAAAACACCGGTCGCTCTGCCGAAATCGGCATTGCTGAAGTTCATCAAGCATTAGCAGTGAATGGCTTACGGGATAAAGTCATATTGCGCTGCAGCGCCGCGCATCAAAGCGGACTCGATGTCGTTAAATCGGCGATATTGGGCGGCGATTCCTTCGAATTCGGCACGACCGCATTGATGATGCTGCGTTGTGTCATGGCGAAAAACTGTAACGTCAAATGCCCTGCAGGATTGACCACGACGCATGAGGAATTCAAAGGCGACCCGAGAGTGCTGGCGCAATACTTCATGAATCTAGCGCATGAAGTCCGCGAAATTCTGGCAGTCCTGGGCTATCACAGCCTTAGCGAAATACGCGGTCAAACCAATTTATTGCACTTAATTAACCATCGATCCATCGTCGGGCAACTCGATTTCACGAAATTGCTGACTCAAACACCAGTCGTCAAAATCGAAAAACCGATTTATCTCGAAGCAAATTTCAGCATCGACGACAAGATCATCGAGCAGGTTAAATCTTCGGTGATTTTCGGCAATCAGAAGCAAATCGTCATCGAAGGCGACGAATACAAACTCAGTAATCGTAATAAATCGGTCGGCGGCCAAACCGCAATCGATATCGAACGCATACTCGCTTACGGTTTAAACGAAGAAAACGCCGCTCGTTCGAAAACGATTTATACCAACCAGCACGGACGGCGTTATCTTGCGCCCGACTCGGTCGTCATAAAAACAACCGGCTCGGCCGGACAAAGTTATGCCGCTTTCATGAATGACGGCATGCGCATGGAACACACGGGAACTTGTAACGACGGCGTCGGAAAATCGGCCTGCGGCGGCACCTTAATCGTCGAATCCCCAGGCGGCGGCATCAAAACACCCGGTAATAACGTGCTGATCGGTAACTTTGCGCTGTTCGGCGCGACTGGCGGCAAAGCCTTTATCAACGGCGAGGCCGGCGATCGTTTCGCAGTCCGTAATTCCGGCGCGATGGCAGTCGTCGAAGGCGTCGGCGATTTCGCCTGCGAATACATGACCAACGGTGCGATACTGAATCTCGGCCACTTCGGCAAGGGTTTCTGTAACGGCATGTCCGGCGGCAATGCCTATCAATACGACCCTGAAAACTTGTTACCGAAGCTTTACGACAAAACCTCGGTCGAATTGCATGAGCTGACGGAAAACACCGATACGGCCCGAGCGCATGAACAGTTCTTACTCTATATGCTCGAACAACACGCCGATTATGCAAACTCGAGCAAAGCAAGGAACATCCTGAATAATTGGGAAACCGAGCGTAAGCATTTCAAATTTACGATTCCGCTATGGCTGTACAAAACGCAAACGGCTGAGTTCCTTAGCCAAACAATAGACCGCAAAGCGATGATCGAAGAATTGGCGGTCTCCTACGCAACACGCCAGATCGAACAAATGAAATCGGCTTATCGGACAAAACAGCCATTATTCGGCGGAGCGATACCCGGTTACGGCGAAACCGACACCAACTTGACCTTTAGTCTGGTCAACAGTTACGCGGTCATCGATAAGGCATTCCGGATAGCCGGCGAGCAATTGAACTTCAAGTCCGCCACGCCGACACACGAAGCCTTGGAAAAAGCGGCTTGGAAATTAATTGAATCCCGTCCGCGTAAAATTCAGGATGCGTTGGTTAAAGAGACTCGCGAAGCTTACAGTAATTACAGTGACGATCAACTGAGCTGGCTGTTGGCAAGCAAGCGTCTTACCGATTATAAAACCGCCTTGGCCAACCGTGATGTACAAAGCATCTACTCAATCGGCTCGACCGCTTGGATCATTGAGCAGGACACTATCAACCGCGAAGCCTTGGCTGGCATTCCTGGAGTCGAACAATATCTTGCGGGACTGGTCGGTTCCAATATTATTCAGGAAATGATGGCTCCGGCTTCGGCATAATTCCATCGCACTTTTTACCAGTACCGGCATAACCTGTGATAAATCGTGGGTATGCCGGTATTACGTTCATTAATTTGTAACTAAACATGATGAAAACACCTCATATTCCACTCGATGCACCTTACAGCGACAGTCAACGAGCCTGGCTCAGTGGCTTTTTCGCGGGCATGCATACGCAAATGATACAAAGCGCTGGCAGCAAGAGCCAGGCCGACGCTCGCATCATTCATATTCTTTACGGAACGCAAACCGGTAACTCCGAAGCCCTGGCAAACGATGCCGCCGCATCCGCAAAAGCCCATGGCTTAAAACCGATCGTCAAAAGCATGGACGAAGTCGAATTGGATGCATTCGGCAAGATGGAATATCTCTTGATCATCACCAGTACTTACGGCGAAGGCGAAATGCCGGACAATGCTCAAATGCTTTGGGAAGCGATTTCGTCCGATGAGGCAGCGTCGTTGCAGCACATGAAATATTCCGTACTGGCGCTCGGCGACACGAGTTACGACCAATTCTGTCAAGCCGGCATCGAATGGGATCAACGGCTTGCCGAACTCGGCGCCGAGCGTATTTATAACAGGATCGACTGCGACGTCGACTTCGAGGAACCGGCCGAATTGTGGATTTCGGAAGTCATCCCACATATGGCCGAGGGCGCCTCGACGACCATTATCGTCGACTCCGACGCAGCCATGATCGAAGCGCCGAAATATAGCCGTAAAAACCCGTTCCCGGCCAAATTATTGGTCAACCGCCTGTTGACCGCCCACGAATCATCGAAAGAAACACGGCATTACGAAATTTCGATTGCCGGTTCCGACCTAAGTTATGAAGCCGGAGACGCGTTGTGCGTATTCCCGACCAATTGTCCGGAACTCGTCAAAGACATACTGCGAGCGATCAACTGTACAGGCGAAGAAGAAGTCCCGGTCGATAGCGAATTAATGCCGCTTAATGAAGCGCTACGCGTCCATTTCGAAATCAAACTGCCATCCAAGGAACTGATCGATGAAATCGCTCGCCGCTCCGGCGATCAAGAATTGAATACGTTGCTTAAAGAAAACGATAAGGAAAAATTGGCGAATTATCTCTGGGGCCGCGATATTCTCGACTTGTTGCTGCAATCCCCGGAGATGGATATCTCTGCGGCTGAATTCATCGCCTTGCTGAAACCGCTACAACACCGTGCCTATTCGATATCGTCGAGCAGTAAAAAACACCCAGATGCCGTACATTTAACCGTAGCCAGTGTCCGTTACCAAAGCCACGACCGCGAACACAAAGGCGTGTGTTCAACCTTCTTGGCCGATCTCGTCGATGAAACGACCGATGTCCGCTGTTTTTTCACGCCGAATAAGGTATTCCGAGTCCCAGAAGATAACAGCCTGCCGATGATCATGGTTGGCCCCGGCACCGGCGTCGCACCTTTCCGCGCATTCCTGCAGGAACGGGAAGTACGGCAAGCAACAGGTAAAAACTGGCTATTTTTCGGCGACCGTAATGCCGCGACAGACTTCATTTATCGAGAAGAACTCGAAGCAATGCAAGCCTCCGGTCTATTGACGCGGCTCGACTTAGCATTTTCCAGGGATCAGCAGGAAAAAATTTACGTTCAAGACCGAATGCGCGAACACGGTGCGGAATTATTCGCTTGGCTCGAACAAGGCGGATATTTCTTCGTCTGTGGCGATGCCTACCGCATGGCCAAGGATGTCGATAAAGCGCTACACGATGTGATCGCCGAACAGGGAAAAATGACTGAACAGCAAGCCGTCGATTATGTCAATCAATTGAAAAAGGATAAGCGATACGTCCGCGACGTTTATTGATTTTGGTTCACACATACCCTTATACGCCAACGATCCCAAAGTCGAGGCAGGGCAATCGCATTAAAACACTATAGAAAATCAGATAGTTAAAATATTCCTTTTTCTTGGTTA
>NZ_JBNGHF010000034.1:0-49806 GCF_050611805.1 Methylotuvimicrobium sp. | reverse complement strand
CCGTGAATACGTCCATGTAGGCTCTATGCCAGCTCCATGCTGGCAAAGCCTTTGCGAGCGCCATGGATGGCGTGAATGTCGATTTTGCAGGAGCAAAAATCGACCTAGCACCCCGAGGCCTCCTCCGGCACTGACGAAATTTGAAGTGCGAAAGGTATACAATATCGGCATGATCACATAATTGTCATAAAAACGTAACATAGCTCCTGCTAAAATCGAAATTTTATTGACCTGTAGAAGCATATGAGTAGATTGAGCGTTTTAGTCGTCGAAGATGAGGATGCTATCCGAGAAATGCTGGCGATGGTATTGGAGCAGTCCGGTTTCGAAGCGAGTCAATGCGCCGATGCCGAAGTGGCTAATTTGATTCTTCAGGAACGCATGCCGGATTTGATCGTGTTGGACTGGATGTTGCCCGGCATTAGCGGTATCGAATGGGCTAGGCGTCTTAAGAAAGACCAATTTTACCGGGAAATCCCGATTATTTTATTGACCGCTCGAGGCGAGGAAGAAGACAAAGTGCGCGGGCTCGAAATTGGTGCCGACGATTACATGACTAAACCCTTTTCGCCGAAGGAACTGGTCGCAAGAATACGCGCCGTACTGCGTAGAACCGGTAAAATCCAAGACTTGGCACAGATTACGCTTGGCGACATGATTCTTGACAGCGAGCAGCACCGGTTGACGATAGGCGACAAACAACTGGATGTCAGCCCGACCGAATTCAGATTGATGCAGTTTTTTATGACGCATCCGGATAAAGTCTATAGCCGCACGCAATTGCTCGATCAAGTTTGGGGGCGTAGTGTTTATATCGAAGAGAGGACCGTCGACGTGCATATTAGACGATTAAGAAAAATATTGGCCGAATACGGGCGGGAAGAACTGGTGCAAACCGTACGCGGATTCGGATACCGATTTTCGCTGATTAGCTAAAACCCAATGAATCCATGGATTAGGGAAGTTGCAACATTATCGCTACTGTTGCTTGCCGCAATCGTTGTCGGGGTTTTGGGCAAAATTCTTGTGCCGATGCTGTTTGTACTCTTAGTGAGCATTTTGATTCGGCAGTTCTATCAGATTTATCGATTCGAAAAATGGATAGACAACGGCGGTAGTGGAAAATATCCGAAGTCGACCGGTATTTGGGAGGCTATTTACTACCACGTTTATCGCATGAAAAAGCGCGAAAAAAAGCGCAAAAAAAAGCTCGGAAAAATGGTCGATCAATTTCGCAAATCGACCGAGGCTTTGCCGGATGCTGCTGTTGTGCTTGGTCCTAGCGATGAAATCGAATGGACCAACAAAGCGGCGATGAAAGTGCTGGGTCTCGACAAATCCGACAAAGGTCAGCGGATACCTAACTTGATTCGTTTTCCCGAGTTCACCCGCTACTTGGATAATCGCAAATACGACGATGTGATCGTGCTCCCTTCTCCAGTCGATGCAAATGTGATGCTCTCAGTCCGAGTCGTTCCTTATGGAGTCGGCTTGCGATTGCTTTTGGCGCAAGACGTTACTCAGCTGAAAAAAATGGAAATCATGCGCAAGGATTTTGTCGCGAATGTTTCTCATGAGCTAAGAACGCCGCTAACGGTACTGAAAGGATATTTGGAGACGATCAAAGATATGGATGACGGCGAATCGGGATTGTTAAGCAATTCGATCACGCAAATGCAGAGTCAAACCGAGCGCATGGAGCATCTAGTCGACGATTTATTGTTGTTGACGCGACTGGAAACTCAAAAAAAGAAGGCGCAATGCGTCGATATTCCAGGTTTGCTAAGTAAAATATGCAGCGAAGGCGCTAGTCTGAAAAAGTCGTCAGGACGTATCGATCTCAAACTGGATAGCCAAGCCAAAATAATCGGTGTGGAAGAGGATTTACGTAGCGCCTTTACCAATTTGTTAGTCAATGCCTTGAAATATTCGTCCGAAGACTCCATTGTCAATGTGCGCTGGTATGAGCATCAGGGTTGCCCGAGACTGGATGTGGAAGATCATGGCGAGGGCATAGCGGCATCCGAGATTCCAAGAGTCACCGAACGCTTTTACAGGGTCGATACCAATCTCAGTAAAAAACAAAGCGGGACCGGTTTGGGGCTAGCAATCGTCAAGCATGCGCTGCAAAATCATGAAGCCAAATTAGAAATAAATAGCGAAGTCGGGAAGGGAAGTTGTTTTAGTTGCATTTTCCCAGGCCGTTTGGTTTGTAGAGATGAGAAGGATGTTGTTGCGTGAGCTCCTGAATTTCGGTTGTTTGTATGCTCTAATAATAAAATCGTAGTTGCCGACTTAACGCACATAGTAGGTTTAATCGTCAGGCCGCCAGAGGTTGTGATTAACAACAGTTCTGCTTACACACCATCCCTGGCGTTATGGAAACCCGCCAAGTATTAATTCTTAACTATACCTTTCGCACTTCAAATTTCGGCAGTGCCTGAGGAGGCGCCGGGGTTTGCGGCAAAGGCTTTGCCAGCATGGAGCTGGCAAAGCCTACAGGGATGTATTCACGGCGTCCTTTGACGGACACCCCGACGCCGAATTTTGATCTGCGATGGGTATAATACGGTTTCGTCGCAAGTAGCCGGCAAGCAATAATCCGCTCGAAAAAAGCCAAAACGCGCCAGGTAGGGGAACAGGAGAAGTATTGCTTGTTGAAAATTCAACAATGAATCCTTGCGTGGTAAAAACAATGCTGTTACCGTCGAACCAAGAAGAGTCGACATTCGTGTCGTTCCACCGTCCTATTAAATTGGCGTCCGACCACCAGTACATCAAATAGTCTTCATTAGCAGGTGTTTGGCCGGTTCCATCGTTCCAGTGATTCGGCTCTCCCTCGACCCAGTTGTAAAAACCAAATGCCTCGCCGGTTACCCATTGCCAATCATTATGAACCCATTCGCCTGCTTCGTTGAGCGTGCTGTTATTGAATCCGCCCAGGAAACGGCCTTCGCCGCCCAGTTGCCAAATAAAATCGTCTTCTTGCTGATTAGTTATTGTGGCCAAGTGCCCCGATACACCGTTATGCGTCAACGTTTCGGCGTGGGATTTTGCATCATTCCAGTCGAGGCGCCAGTCGTCGGTGAAGTCGACCAATAAATAATAATGTCCGTTTTCAGGGTTCAAAGTCACAGCATGAGAATGAAATGAGGCTGTCGATAGTGCTAGAGCAAGAAGAACTCGGGCTTTTTGCGTCATTATAAAATTCCTATCCGGTTAAATTAAATAAAATAGTATACCTTTCGTACTTCAAATTTCGGTAGCGTCCGAAAAGGCACCCGGTGCCGAATTTTGATCTACGATGACTATACAAAGATCGGCGTGTTGTGTCGAAAACTGATAAAAGTATCTTCGAATATTATTACACGCAGATGTCAAAAAATTAGCATAATGCTCTAAATAATATATTTAAGCATTATTCATGCCCAAGTATTATGCCTTTCGTACTTCAAATTTCGACGATGCTTAAGGAGGCTCCGGTGCCGGTTTTTTTGATTTACGATTAAGTCCTAAGGAATATGCACAAAATAACTGCTACAAGTAGTAGGCATTGCGGCGATTCGGTGACTCGCTTGGCAGGACGCCGTAAACCCAGCACCTAAATTATCCAAGTTAATTAACCGTAGCCAACGGGTTATGGTATTTAGGTGCTGGGTAAATACGTCCATGTAGGCTTGACGGCGGCTTTCCCTGCCGCCGACACCTGTCAATCGAGCCACCGCCCCCCTCCCAGAAGTTGTCGAAGTTATTTCATGCTCGTTCCTAAACTTGGATGTGGCCAAAGGAGCTGACATTTTTGACATGGCTGCCGACAGATTAGTCACAAAAGGCAAATGGGTCGGCGGGCTGTCGGATTTATTGTTTTAATAAAGTATGATGCACTTGTTTAGCAAGTTGCCTCAACTAAAGCGCGATAACTCTAGTCATTGCCGATATCCTAAGGCGTGGCTGGTAAATGATAGGGTATGAAATCTAACGACACGTAAATATTTAGTCTTCCTCTTTGAAAAAAAAGGGGTTGGGTGGAGATTATTTAAATAAATCCCCCTCAATCCCTGAGGTATCCCCACAAAACGCTCGTTCCCATGCTCTGCGCGCTCATCGTTATACACATCTTCCGCTGTTTCCCAAACTCTGTTTGGGAAACCCGTCTCGCAAGCTCTGCTTGCCGGCTTCGGGAAGCTGGAGCTTCCAAGACTTCTTGCCCAAGCAGAGCTCTCATCGTTATACATAAGTCAAAAATTACCTTTTCGCAATCTTAACCATCGAGACCTCAATACCATTTATTGTCACTTAACACTCGCGGATCACCTAGCGCTAGGCGATCCGCGTAGGGTACGCTGTGCGTACCATGGTAACCCCGCAATGTTCATGTGCCAACCGAGCCGCCAGGGCACGGCTTTGGTACGCGCAGCGTACCCTACAATTTATGTATAACGATGAGTGCTCTGCGTGGGAATGCTGCTTTAGACGCTCTGCGTCGACTGCCTCGGGCAATTGTATTAAGAAACTGTAGAGAATGTCTGGTTGCTGGGATTATCGATCTATCGGGACGCAGAGCGTCCCGGGATGCATTCCCACGCAGAGCGTAGGAACGATGAAAAAAAAGGGAATAGGTGGAGATTATTTAAATAAATCCCCCTCAATCCCCCTTTTTCAAAAGCTATGTTCGCGTTAATAGTTGAAGTGAATACTACACCAATCTCCAAGTAATTATTCACACCCCCTATCGTTCCAACGCTCCAGCGTGGGAATGCCGCCCGAGACGCTCTAGCGTCTCGTACCGCTGGAGCGGTACTCAGGCATTCCCACGCAGAGCGTGGGAACGATAATTGCCGGGGGACTGAATAAATACACTATTACCGCATTCATAGCCTTTTCAAAGGGGGAGGTAAAGTTCCAACTTATTTTAAATGCAGGGGTCTGAACAATTACGACGACATAGGCTTAATTCAAATCACGATCTAAGAAGGGCGGTTTATTTTCCGGTTGTAGTTGAAAACTCGGCATTTTATCGCTTTGGGTGATTTTGCCGTTGTCATCGAATTGAACATTAATATATTTAGCGTTTTGTAAATCGGTTAAGGATTTCGGGTCGATGCCGAAGTGTTGAGCGAGTGCTTCTTTGGATACATTCGGTAACGGTGTGCGGCGCTCCAGATTTCTAAAACGATAATAATTGTAGGCGGCCCAAACGGCCAAGGAACCGCCCAATAACGCGATGCATTTTAAAATGAACTCCAAGTCTTGAAAGAGCAGTTCCACACCACCCAGCTCGATCATTTGCAGATAAAACATATCGGCTCCCGCCCACCAACTTAGCAATGTGATTACAGGTATCCATAGGTAAAACCAAAGGATCCAAAAAATAAAAGTCAGGGCGGCGGAAATATATTTTTGCTTTAAACTTTGCAGCGAAGGCGAATTGATGATTAAAGGTTTCATCGTATTCCTCTGTCAGGACTTGTCCAAGTTGCGCGGGTGTTGCGTTTTTTAAATAAAGCTTTCAGCAAGCCGACAAAGGTTGTGAAGACCGAAATTACCCAATAAACCAATGGGTACCAAATCATCCAATAATACGTTCGTGCAATGCCTTTTTCATAACGGGAATCAATCGCCAAACTGAGCGCGAATTGAACTAAACAAGTGATACCCAGTAGTATTCCGCCCCAGCTCGGTAACAGTGTCGGAATTTCGAGCGCTTTCGGGAGTACGACAAAATATCCCAAAGCCCATAACACGAAAGTCGTCATCATCGTATACGACCAAAAGACGCTAATGAAATATTCAAGATAAACCGGCCACATGCGCCGGGAGTGCCAAATTCCCAATTTCCGATAATAGCGTAACAATACCTCCGCTCCGCCTTGCGCCCATCGCAAACGTTGGCGCCAGAGTCCCTTATACGTTTCCGGCATTAAAATCCAGCATAATGCGTTGGGTTCATAGCGGATATCCCAATGATCCAATTGTAATTTCCAACTGATATCGATATCCTCGGTGATCATGTCGTGACTCCAATAGCCGACTCTATGCAGTGCCGATTTTCTAAACCCTGCGATGACTCCGGAAACGGTAAAAATGCGGCCGTAAACCCGTTGCGCTCTTTTAATCATGCCGATGATCGCCGAAAATTCGCCGACTTGAATTTTTCCCAATAAAGTCGACCGGGTTCTAATACGCGGATTGCCGGTGACTGCGGCAACTCGAGGGCCGCTTAAAAAATGCATCATTATCCAGGCTGTCGCTTCGGGCGCTAAAAGCGCGTCGCCGTCGATACAAATCAAATATTCGTTCTTTGAGAATAAAGCTCCGGTGTTCAATGCTTCGGCCTTACCTTGATTGTTTTCTAAATTGATGACGCGCACTTGTTTATGTCGTTCGGCAAGTATCGATAGTTGCTCAAGCGTATCGTCGGTGCTGCCGTCGTTGACGGCGATAACTTCAAAATCGGGATAGCGTTGTTGCAATACAAATTCGATCGTTTCGGCGATATCACGGCCTTCGTTATGGCATGGAATGATTATGGAGACGGGTGGGTAGTCGCTCAATTGAGGAACTTCATCGTGCCGGCAAGGGCTGTTCCTCTCGCGGCGGAAATAAAATATCAATGCCCCGATCATCCAGAGATATGCCATCAGCAGCGGATAATAGAAAGCAAAGCTCAACAAAAAATCGATGATCTCTTTTAGCGAGTCCTGTTTGAAAAACGAATTAAGTTCCCAAGTTACGTCGAGTGATGCTAAGTCATCAGAAAGATCTGACCAAAAGCTTTCTACCGTTATCGATTGGTATTTTATCCAAGTTAAAAGGGATTCGATGAAGTTCATTAATAGAAGGGTTGATGCGATTTGCTTGATTAAAATAGTGGGTCGAGTATTGGGAAACGCTCAATGTTATTGAGCCATCATTTCTTTAAGAAGAGAAATCGGCGGATGGTTGTTATGAAAATCGTCGGGATAATAACCGTAATTAAGCGCATTCATCCGTTGTAAAAGGCGCATTTGGTCGGCTAAAATCGATGCCGGAATTTTTTGTTGGGTACGCCAATCCACCGATTGCAGTTCGAATACGGTCTTTTTCAAACCCAGCGGATGTTCAGACACTTTGTCGATGAGTGTTTCCAACCAAATCATGGGCTCTTCCGCTTCTTCCATGAACGGCATGGCCATTAACGCGGTGTAATCGTAATTAACCAAAAAGTCAGGTAGCGATTGCGCGAACCATTCGGAGCTTTCGGGATTTAGCACGGCATTGGCATAGAGGTTTCGGGCGGTTTTGATGTCGGGCCGAAAATACCGGACTTTATTGGTAAGGTGATGCGTGAATTCGGTCAGTACGGTTATCTTTGCTTCGGTTTTTTCAGAAGGGTTTCGGTTTTTAAGATGGGCTAATGCCGACGGGCTAACATCCTCAAAATCGGTAAGAAATGCGTCGTCATGAAATAAAATTCCCGAGAAATGCGCTTGTTTCGCCAAGTCTAGATAAATATCGGCGATCAGTTGCCGAGCTTCCGGGTGATAGGGTGACAGGCGCATGTAATTGTTTTGACTCGGAATCGGACGGCCGTTTTTTAATTCATGAACCCACCATTCTTTGGGGGCGCTAATCGAGAACGACAAAACCGGAAGCCAAGCGAAGACCGATACGCGAGTTTTCATGCGCAATTGCCACGCGACATAATTAAACAAATCCGCGCGCATCGGTAAATGCCGGTTCGGAAAATAAAGCGCATCGGCATTGCCGTCTCCGTCCGGGTCCGAGAAGGCTTGCAGATAGACCGTATTGACACCTATTTCTTTAATTCTGTCGAGTAATAAATCTAGATTACGCTGAATTTGTAACGGTTCGGGGTCATAAATATAGTCCATGTCCACATGAGCCAATCTAACCGGTGAATCGTTTCTATTGCGTAGAAAAAGAGCCTTAAATTCTTCCATGTTACGTGCATGGTCGATCGAATAGCGATGAACCAGTTGCATATCGTTAACGGAATTCCAGTTATCGTCCAAGGTTAGGGAAACGTAAATACCTTGTTTTTCCGCGAGTTTGATCGATTCCAGGCTATAAGAGCCGTAAGGCCATGTAATGGCTTTAGGTTTTAGGTCAAGGCGATTCCGCAAAATCCGAACGCTTTCGGCTATATCGTTCGATACGCGAGTTTGGAATTCGGCATCCGTTTCATAACGCCGTTCGGATTTTTTGAACAAACGCGTGGTTAAGGCCGGTTGCATACTGCCTTGCGGATTGCCCGGTATACCTCGGTGCGAATCGTGGCTATGCGAGGCGACTTCTATTAATCCTGACTCGAGCATTTCTTTGAGTTGATTCCAGTTTAAAAAATGCTCTCTTGGTATCAACTTCGATCCATATTGTACCGACTGATTGGTATCGGTCTCGAGCCAAGCAGTCACCGGACTGACGACAGCAGGAAAACCGAAAGCCTGTAGAATCGGAAAGACCGTGTCATGGACACTCGCATAACCGTCGTCGAAAGTTAACAACACAGGGTTTTCAGGAAGCTGCTTGTTGTTTTGTCCTGACTCGATCAGTGTCTGCAGACTGACCGGGTGAAAATTATTTTCTTTTAGCCAAGCGAATTGTTCGATGAGTCGGGCTCGTGTAATGGTGTATGGATTACCGTTCCACTCAGGTTGTACATCGTGATAACAAAGCGCGATAAAGGAACCATCCCCCAGAGCGAATCTCGAGAATAAAGTCATCGACACGATTTGGATGATCAGAAATAACCGGCGCATGGCTAGAATCGTACATTAAGATTAAGATACATAAACCAGCTTTCAGTCAGATTGCCGTCGTAATAATGATAGCCTCTGATGCCGCCGTACGCGATTTCTAAACGATCGGCCGTTTTCCAACGATGTTCGTACTGAATGTTGCCGACCGGATTGGAGCCGAAATATTGCTGCCAATATTGACCGATAGAAACCGCTAGGCGTTGATTGAAAGCCGTTTCGTAAAAACGATAAGTCAACAAATCGTTATCCAGGGTCAACGATACCGAAGCATCCTGTGCCGGGTTAAAGTAATATGCGTTCACGTTCCGATTCGGATTGTCAGGCGATCCGCTGTGCCGCGTATTGGTTGAGTAGCCGGCATTTAAATAAGTCGAGAATTTATAGAACGGTCCGCTATACCATCGTTCGTAATAAGCGCCGTCGACACCGTACCGATTATTGCCGTCGCTGAAATGATAATAGTTTGCCGCCAAGTCCATCTGCCGCGACTCATGAAAGCGGTAAGTCAGTCTCGCTTGCGCCGATTTTGCCGTAGTTACGACTTTCTCATCGGCAAGTGCGGTCAACGCGCGTAAAGAGATTCGATTGTTGAGACTGTCCAAATAAGTGGAAATACGCCAATGATCGTCAAAATCGTAAGCTAAACCGAGTCCGACGCCGACCGCATTCTTTGCGAAATTATCGTAATGGACTTCGCCGGTGGCTAAGACATTAGTTCCGGCGAATTCCAGACCCAATCCATGCGTATTCAAATATCCGCGGCCTTCGGGTTGCGGAAATAAACCCATTTTCCAGGCGTTATGGATATAGACTCGATAATGATGCGCAATCGGACTTGAATATAAATAAGACTCTAGACTCATGTCTTCCGTGCCGATGTTAGGGTTGCCGACATCGTTGGTTTGGTTATCGCTAACTCCGCCTCCGGTGAACATTTTGAATTCCCAGCCGTTATGTATATTCCATAATCGCGACTGCCGTTGCACCCCGGTATCGTCCGGGAAGGTGTCGTAAAGTTCTTGTACGCTTTGTTCTTCCGCCGGGTAGTTTCTTAATTCATGCAAAACCTTGGTTTGCACGACACGCAATCCTAAGTGATTCGGCGATCGTTCCAGTGCCGGTTCGATTAGCCGCAATGCTTTGCGCGGCCAACCTCGAAAGTAATAAATGTCGGCTAATTTTGCTTCTATATCGGGATTGTAGAGCGTGCGCCGGTACAAATCTTCCATTCGGCTTTGGCCTTGATAGAGTTTATCCGCGTAAGCCCTCATTAGGGCGGCTGTCATCTCGGGATAAATTTTGTCGGGATTATCCCGAACACGGGAATGACCGAGCTCGTCTTTAAATTCGAGGGGTTCCGGTTGTTCTTCATTGAGCCTGTCCACTAGCTCAATGGCCTCTTTAAATTGTTCCGATTCCAGATAAGCATATATCAATGAAGCTCGGGCATTGCGATTATCGGGCGAATCTTCAATGATAGAAAGATAAAGGTCGCGGGCCCGTTTAGGTTGCCTGGTATAAAGATAAGCATCGGCAGCAGCGATTCGACTATAGGAAGGAATTTCAATACCTTGTTCCTTGAGTCGTTCGAATAATGCGATAACCTCCGGCATTTTGTTACGGTTGCGCAAAGCGACCATCAAATCGAAATTGGCTCTATCGAGCCAGATTTGCGGTTCGGACAATTCAAGCCCTGCGATCGATTCGATATTGGCTTCTACGGCTGAAATTGCCTTATCCATTTCTTGATAACGGTTGGGCTTGCCGCTTGGAATACCGGCGCTTTTTCTAATCAGCGCGGCTGCATAATCCCAGCGGAAGCCGGCCCACTCCTCGTCGGAAAAAGCGGCTTTATAGTGTCGGACCGTCGATAGTGCGTCTTCATATTGACCGTTTGCTTGCAGAGCGAATGCCAAATTTTTTTGTGCATCCGCTCGATCCGGTTGAATGGATAAAATTTTTCGATAGAGATTAGCGGCATTCGAAAAATTATTCAGGTTTTCATGGATCTGAGCCAAAAAGATCAAAATATCGAGTCGTTCGGGAAAAGCTTCGGAAAGCTCGGTTAAATAAATAATGGCCCGCTCATGATCGCCGCTTTGTTTCAACGTTAACCCAAGACCGAGCTTGGACTCAAATCGGTCGGGAAATCTTTCGAGGACTGAACGATAAAGCGTTTCCGACTGTTTGAAGTCGCCTGAATTTCTGGCTGAGCTTGCAACGGACTCGATGACATAGATTGGGGCGGCATCTAAATCAATGGAACGGCTAAGCTCGATGACTTTTTCGTATTGGTCGGTCCACGACAAAATTTGAACATAATCGTAAAGATAGCGGAGCGTTCTCGGATGTTCGGTTCGTAGAATTTGCAGTTGCTCCAATGCCTGTTGAATCCGGCCGCTACGAGCGGCATCGAGCGCATCGCGATAAATCCTTTCTTCATCATAGGCTTGTCCTAAAACACTTGAGGAAAAAAGGCTAATTATAGCCGTCAAAATCAAACCGGAATTCATGAATGTTTAGCGTTGGGATTAGGTTGAAACGGTAGTGTGAAGTAGAGCGAGGCCTGTATGAACATAGCTAGAGCCTAGGCTGTCGAAAAAGGCCATTTTTTGCTAATTGCCGGTTCCCGCTTTTTAACTCAAAATATTTTTGAAATGGTTAGTGTTCATAGGCTATTAAGAATCAGATGTAGGGTGCGCATCGCGCACCTGGGTCGGGCTCTTGTCGGTTCGGCACCGTGGAAAGGTGCGCGATGCGCACCCTACGGCGCTCAAACTATCTTGGAAATTGTTGATGATCATAGGTTATAGAGCATCCGTTATTTTCTCAAAACCCATAAAACAGTCATTTTTTCTGACCTGAAAATCGGTAAATTTCGACACCCTAGCTAGAGCCTATACAAGCATAGTCAAGGCAAGTGGAATTATCGGAAGATAATTTACGAATGAATTATAGGTGGAGGCTGTAAGTTTCGGTAGGGCGCATTGCCGAGACGTTCAATCGGCCGAGGCAACGAATGATATTTCCGGCAAGCAAATCGAACATTCGACTTTGATCAGTCTTCCTGTGTGTCGATTGCGCAAAGGCCGGGACATACCGTCGGTACGGTTCATTGCATCGAACAGCTTCGCTTCCATTTTAATGACGTCGTGTTCGTGGTCGAATAAATAAAGCGTGGGTTTCATTCCGCCGCTTTCGATGAAGCGGTCGGTGTCGTGTAACATGATTTTGGCATGCAACAACTCGTGTAAAAGTGCGTCCGCGGGAGAAATATGGCAAGCCGGGTGGTTTTTGCAATCGCGATGCAGCCATAGCTTTGCACCTATGCGCGGATCGAAAAATATCGTTGCCGACGTTACGGTCAGTTGGTTGCCATAGGCTTGTGTTTGCCAAGTATATTTTCGATAACGAAGTTTTAACTCTTTATCTTCCAGTAATTTCAACAGGCCGATGGCTTCAGGATAGCTTGCATAATACCGGGCCATTTTATCGAGATCGGCGCGAATAGTCGGCGGGTCGCCGGGTTCGCGGGTGTATGCTTGCTGCAGTAAACGGCTGATTCGAACTTGAGCATGCGGATCCGGCTTAACGTTTAATTGTGCGTCATGGACGGATTGAATGGGCATGGTTTTGGGCGGAGCAGAGCGGACCAAACGAACGATCGTGTGGTTTCCTTTTTGGATTTTAACCGAATTTAAGCGGTTTGACGGTTTGATGAGTTGTGACGTTATTTCAGCAGTCACTTGCCTGCCGGCGACCTGTTCGGCTCGCGTATCGGTTGTCGCGATCAAAAAGCCGAGGCACAAAGCAAGAAAAACCGGCGTTTTTTGCCGCCGGTCGGCATAAAACGTTGCCGAACTTAATGTTCTGGCATCCTCCTTCAGAAAAATATCATGATGCCGCGCAATCTCGATTAGAGCTTGATAAGCTTTAGGATTTTTTAAACTAAGGTGGTTGGCGCAGACTAAGGACCGCTGCCCGTCAATTAGGCAAGGATGCAAATAATTGCAATCGGCGAAGCGGATGGCCCAATTTCTAAGCTTATCGACTAATAATT
Source organism: Methylotuvimicrobium sp. (assembly GCF_050611805.1). Classification (NCBI taxonomy): domain Bacteria; kingdom Pseudomonadati; phylum Pseudomonadota; class Gammaproteobacteria; order Methylococcales; family Methylococcaceae; genus Methylotuvimicrobium; species Methylotuvimicrobium sp. Next base: position 36,984 of record NZ_JBNGHF010000034.1, on the reverse strand, counting down.
CATCATCTTGGGACTGGCCGTCGATTGGGCTAAGAAAAATGCGGTTAATAGCCGATAGAGCATCCATAAAATTCTCGAAGAATCTAAAAGTTACTGTTAGTTTAGTTCCAAATAGTAGTTATTGCTTTGTGCAAAGCGATCGTAAGTATGGATGACCAATCGATTACGAATTTATGTTTTAGATATGTCCATTTTCGCTTTAGTAGTTAATTGCTGTTTTCCCGCTTTTTAAACTCATAATATTTTTGAAATTGTTGTTGTTCATAGGCTATTAAGCCTAGGTGTAGGGTGCGCATCGCGCACCTGGGTCGGGCTCTTGTCGGTTCGGCACCGTGGAACGGTGCGCGATGCGCACCCTACGGAGCTATTAGCTTAGTTCCAAATAGTAGTTAGCGCAAAACGATCGGAAGCTTTCATAAACCCATGAGCTACGAATTCATGATTTAGGTATGGCTTCAATTCGATGATTGGGTTTGCGTGTCGGAACTATCCTGAAGCGACGGCGATTGATATTTCTCAAGTAAATATTGCTTCAGCCAGGTTTCGGTATCGACATCGGATTGAGGACTATCGTCGATTTTTTGCAAGCGTTGTTTTACTAAGTGTTGCGGCGTTAATAGCAACTCGATATCTGACATTGCGACAAACTTATCCGGGTGAACATTGTTGCCGTTTAGGATGTTGAAGAGCTGATGTTTTTTTAAGGATAGGCTGCCAATTAATTCCTCGCGAATGTCCAGCATAAGGGGTAGCAAATCGCTGCCGCTAAAGTCGTCTTCATGCAAGCACTTAAAGCGCTTTAGCATGTAGTTGATCGCAAAACGGTAAATATCCGACTCCCGCACATAAAACCGCGAAGCGGTGGCTTGAACCGCGTTACGAATACTGTTCTCGATACGCAGTGAAATGATGTGTTTCAGTTCGCTCAATTTCTTATACCTAATTCAAAAATATTTCGGATTGACTAACGGAACGTAGTTATTCACATCCCCCTATCGTTCCAACGCTCCAGCGTGGGAACGATAATTGCCGGGTGGCTGAATATTAACAACGGAACGGCTTGAAAACGGCAAAAGTTATGTATTTCTATCCTAGAAAGATGAAGTTGGCATGTGTTGTAGACCGTTCGTGCTGAGTTAAGTCGAAGCATGAAGGGTCTACAACACTTTCACCGGCTTGGTGAAGTCTCAAATGATCTTTTTAGGTTTATGGGTTTTTGGATATATGGATATGCGTATCAAGTCGAACCTTTTAAACATAAACGAAAAATATGACAGAAATGCGACAATTCAAAACAGTCGGCGCATTAACGGCGTTAGTTGTTTAAAACGTAATACGTTTCATGAAAATTTAACGAAGCTGTAAAACTTTTGAACTAATGACTATGAAAAAATATGCGCAAGTTGAAACTTTGCGGATGCGGAGTGGATCCGGCGAGGGGGAGTGGGGCCGGCGAAGGCAATCATAACATGGGCGGTACTGATTGCCAGCGATTTAACAAGGAATAGGCAGTTTCCGGTTTTAGCCGGATATGCCGGGTGTGAAGATGTTGCCAAACTCGCCGCGAGGCGGGGACGGAAAGCTGCGGGTCTCTTATCAAGTATCAAGAGATAGCCGGGCCGCGACCATTTACTAGGAATGGCCATGTACCCCGGTTTGGTTTTTGTTAACAGACTTTACGAGGATATTTTTTATGAATTTATTAGGTAAATCTCTAGCGGTCGGCGCGATGGCGTTGGTTGCGACAGGTGCTCAAGCGAGAATCGCCGGGGTTAAATTGACCGGTTTCGAAAACGATCCGCGTGGCTCCGAGCTTTTTCTGAGCGTTTACAATCCGGATGCGCAAATTTCATATGCAATGGATTTAGGTATCCGGCATGCTGATTTTTTGGATAATCCGCAAGCAATGAATCACTCGATCAACACCGATGCATTCAGCCAGTTTATGGCCGCAACCTCGCCAGGTGACAGGGTGATCTATAACATTGCCTCGGCTCACAATTCATTCGTCGATTTCGATAGCGTGAATTATTTGGGCATTTTAATGACATCCAAAAATGAAATTACTGTCGGCCCTTTCGACCGTTTTTCAGGTTCGTCATCAACACTTGATCAACATATCGACCAATTGAATGCAAGATCGGGCGAATTGACCGGCACCAATCAACAAATCGGCGATAAAGCGGTCAATTTAGATTCTTATTCGGCGCCTGGGCAAAGCGGTTATTTTCCGACAACTTGGGGTTCGAACATTGGTAATTCTTTCTCAGGTAATCTTTCGTCGTCAGCAGGCGAATCGACAGGGTTTTGGTGGTGGGGCTTCGACATGGATCCCAATACGTTCGAGTTGACAGAGAAGGCGGTTTACCTCGGCGATTGGAACTTTTCGATTGAAAATGGCAGCGCTTCATTGAATTTCGCGCCGGTTCCCGTTCCAGCGGCGGTATGGTTTTTCGGCACGGGTCTGATGGGCTTGATCGCTGCCAAACGCCGTAAAGCATAAGAAAATCATTCAAGCATACCCGGATGCAGGTCCGGGAGTTTTTTACACTCATACCTACATAAAGAGAATGGTCATGAAAAAAAATATCGTAACGGCCGCCTTGGGCGCGGCTTTGATTGCCGGTTTTTCCGGCACGGCTTCGGCGTGGACGCCAAGCGATGTACCCGATTTACGAATCAACATGTCGGGTGCCACTGCAATGGATAACTCTATCACCTCCCTGTTCACCAGCTTGTGTGATGCGGGTACTTTGCATAGCTATTTCAACGATGGTCCGAATCCGGGTAATCGTTACCGTGCCTTTTTCTGTACCTTGAGTCCGGATAAAGTCGACGGTTTATCGGCTAGCCAAAAAGTGTTGTTTGTCAAACGTTCCGCCGGCGGTTCCGCCCAAGGCGTCAATCCGCTGATCGATCAACAGCGCTTGGAAGCGATGAATATCTTTAACAATAATTGCACATTGTCGCCGTCAGATACCGACCCGAATCGCTATTTATGCAGCATCAGCAATCCGGGCGATTTGGAATTGCGTTATTCCGATATCGGTATCTCGGACGTGGACGCCAAGATGTTTAGAGGCGTTAATACTCCGGCCGGTTTCAATCCTGTCAATCCGGAAAGTGCAGAAGATCTGGATAGCGTTTCGGTAGCTGCGTTGATATTCGGCGTTCCGGTCAATAATGCTTTGTATGACGCGCTGCAAACCGCGCAAAGAGGCGAAGGCTTATTGCCTAACGATTGTACGATCGGCGAATATGCCCGCGAAGAATGTATCCCAAGTTTGACTAAACAACAAGTTGCGTCGTTGATAAGCGGCACAGTCAAAACATGGGACGATTTTAAAATCGACGGCATTCCGTTGACGCAATATCCGGGCGTTACGCCTTTGCCGGCCACTCGCGGCTCGAAGTTCGTCCGCTATTGCAAACGGGTCAACGGTTCCGGTACCGGTGCGCAACAATATGCGAAATTCCTGCATAATCCATGCGTTTCGGGTGCTGCTCAACCGATGCAATCATCGAACGTATCGACTGGTCCTATCGTGATCCAAAACTCGGGTTCCGGCGATGTCGAATTGTGTTTGAACGATTATGAATTGGGCATCAACAACACGGGCGCTAACACAGGCTTTTTTACACCGACCACAAAAGCTTGGGCCTTAGGCACACAAAGTCTAGAAAAAAATGCCGATCAAGCATGGCCGTATAAATTTGTCAGAATCGACAATGTAGCTCCAACATTGGCTAATGCCTTCAACGGTAAATATTTCGATGTGGTCGAGATGACTTACCAATGGTTGAAACCCGGTGTCAACAAATTACCGGCTTGCGAAGGCGAACATTTGGCGACTTGCGGTCCACAACCACCGGTAGGCGATATTAAAGTCATTATCGAACAGATGCGTACGGAAGCAAGCGAACCTTCGGTTGTTGCCAGTATTTTGAATGTCAAATCGAACTATCCGTTCGGTAAGTCGGGATATTTGGCGCCGGCCATTCCATTTGCAACCGATGCGAGCTTTACCGGCATCCTGAATGAAAATGCGCCAATCTGGCCGTATACCCATGACCTCGGCGCAGGCATCAATAACTGTGTGGTTCCAACGATTCCATCAGCAGTGGTAAACAAGCCGTTGCTGTAACGGACGAAAAGGAAATAGGTCCTGCAACGGGGCCGGCAAGGACGCAAAAATCACAGCCCCCGCAACGCGGGGGCTGACCTGTTTGTAAAAGCCAACAAAACTCTATGTATAGGAAGGTAGATTTGTCGTTTCGTTTGTTATGGGTGTTATGGGCCGGATTGTTAAGTCATGCAACGTTTGCCCAGGACGCCGATCATTTCGATTTATGGGAATTGCGCGTCAAGGGTAATACCTTGCTCGAACGCAAGGAAATCGAACGCACGGTCTATCCCTTTTTGGGCGAAGACAAAAATATCGATACGGTGGAAAAAGCGCGCGCCGCGCTTGAAGAAGTCTACCAAAAACAAGGTTTTCAGACGGTGTCGGTCGACATACCCGAGCAGGATGTGGTCGGCGGCGTCGTTTATTTGGAAGTCACCGAAGGCAGAGTGGCCCGCTTGCGCGTGACAGATTCGCGCTATTTTTCGTTGGGCGCCATCAAGTCCAAGGTGCCGGAGCTGGCCGAAGGCAATGTGCCGAATCTGCCGAAAATGCAGGAACAATTGGCCGAACTCGGCAAGCAATCCTCGGATCGGACCGTGGTGCCGATCTTACGCGCGGGCGACACGCCCGGCACGCTCGAAGTGGACTTGAAAGTCCGCGACGAATTGCCGCTGCACGGCAAGGTCGAGGTCAACGGGCGCAATGTCGCGAATACCAGCCGCTTGCGTACGATAGGTTCGATCCGTTACGACAATCTGTGGCAAAAATTTCATAGCGCCTCGTTCATGTATCAAGTTTCGCCCGAGATACCGGAAGAAGTCGAAGTGATGGTCGGAACCTACGTGATGCCGTTGTTCGATACCGAAAACCGCTTGGCTCTATACGCGGTTAGTTCGTCTTCGGAATCGCAAATAGCCAGCGCGGGAGCCTTGTCGGTGGTCGGTATCGGCGACATTTACGGAGCGCGCTTGGTGATGCCGTTGCCCGGAAAGGACGATTATTTTCATACCTTGACGGCGGGCGTGGATTACAAGTCGTTCGACGAAGACTTGAACCTGATCGGCGCGGATACGTTGACAACGCCGATTACCTACGTGCCTTTCATGGTGCAGTATGCCGGCAATTTACGAGGCGAGGAGTCCTTGTTGTCGTTCAGCGTCGGTTTAAATTTTTCGATTCGCGGCCTCGGCAACGACGAGCAGGAATTTGCTGACAAACGCTTTCAGGCGAAACCGAATTACATGATCGTCAACGGCGACATCGATTATTCACGCAATCTGCCGTGGGGCATGCAGTTCATGACCCGGCTATCGGGGCAAGTATCCGACTCGCCGATCATCAGTAACGAACAATATTCGATCGGCGGCGATGAAAGCGTCCGGGGTTATTTCGAGACGCAAGTGTTGTCGGACGACGGCGTGCAAGGTTCATTCGAATTGTACTCGCCGCGGCTGCTGCCGATGAACGAGGACTGGGAATGGGTCAACAATCTTAAAGGCTTGGTCTTTTTCGATGCCGGACGAGGTTGGTCGAAAGATGTGTTGGCCGGTACCGACAGCAAGTTTAATCTGGCCAGCGGCGGTTTCGGCATTCGGTTTCAAGCCTTGAAATATTTGATCGCCAATTTGGATGTCGCGTTTCCGTTTATCGCCGCAGGGACGATAGAAAGAGGCGATCCGAGGCTGCATTTTAGGGTCGCGGCCGAATTTTAAAACACTGTGGGAGCGACGCCTACGTCGCAAATTATAGAAATTCAACAATGGCCTTAAGCCCAGCGGCTACAGCCATTGATGCGGTAAATTGACGGAAAAGCCAAACCCGCCGCGAGACGGGGACGGAAAGCCACGGGTCTTTAACGACGAGACGGCCGGGTTGCCACTATCGACGATTGACAATCGTATCCGACGCTTCGGCGGAAGAACATAACGAGGGCAACGAACATGGCTAACAAAAAACGAATTCAACCATCCGTCCGGAATCCGCACCGCTTTAGTCTCAAACGGTCGGCGGCCTGCGTAAAACTGGCCGTCGCCGGCGGCTTGGCGGTCGGTTCGATGTCGCCGGTGCAAGCCGAACTTCCGGTGCCGAGCGCGGTTTGGGCCAGCATGGGGCAAGCGACTAGGCAAGTGATCGGTAATCACATGCAGATCAATCAGCAGACCGATCGGGCGATCTTGAACTGGCAAAGCTTTAACATAGGCAAGGAGAATTCGGTCCATTTTCAACAGCCTTCGAGCACCTCGATCGCACTGAATAAAATTTTCCAAAACGACCCGAGCCGAATTCTCGGCGCATTGACCGCGAACGGCCAAGTTTATCTAGTCAACCGCAACGGCTTCGTATTCGGCAAGGATTCGCGCGTCGACGTGCGCGGCTTGGTAGCCTCCACGCTCGATATCTCGGACGACGTGTTCGATCAAGGCATCACCAAAGTTTTTTCCAATTCGGGTTCCGCAGCATTTCAAAGCAATGAATTCGTCCTCAGAGATCAAAACGGTGACGCCGTTCTTGACGATGCCGGTCAGCCGATAAAAGCGTTGTTGGCAAAAGATGCGAACGGCAATTCGATTAGAGCGTCGATCACTCTCGAGGAAGGCGCGCAAGTGAAATCCGGTACCGGCGAGCGGATTTTGATCATCGCGCCGACGATTACCAATAAGGGTTCGATACAATCGGACGACGGTCAAGTAATACTCGCCGCTTCCCACAATACCGCTCCCCCCAATACCGATCCCACCGATAAAGTCTATTTGCAGGAGGCGAGCGGCGATAGCGACGTTCGAGGGCTTCTAGTCGAGGTTGAAACCGGCGGCGATGTCAGCAATTTAGGAGAAATATCCTCAAGGCGCGGCAATGTCACGATGATCGGTTTCGCGGTCAACCAAAACGGGAAAGTGTCGGCATCGACGTCGATCAATGTCAATGGAAGCATCCGGCTGATCGCCCGCGAAAAGGCCTCCGTATTTGAGACGGACGGTTTCGAAATGCGCGCGACCAGCACGACACGGGCTGCCGATATCGGCGATGGTTTAGGTACGTCGGCCACGGTCAGTTTCGGCGAGAACAGCTTGACTGAAGTATTGCCGGAGCTCGGTACGGGAGAAACCGCGATTGACGAACAGATTCAGCCTTTGTCGAAGATCGAAGCGATGGGGCATAAGATCCATGTGAAGAAAGACGCCGATATCATCGTGCCGGGAGGCCGGGTCGATATGGTAGCGACACAAAACCCTATCAACCCGTTGCAAAATTCCGTCAACCGAAACAGTAGCCGTATTTTGGTCGATTCCGGCGCAACGATCGACGTGTCCGGTATCGCGACGACCGTGAAGGCGATGGAAAGCAATATCGTCGAAGTCGAATTACGTTTGAACCAATTAAAAGACTCCCCTTTACAGCGCGATGGCATTTTGTTCGGAAAAACGATTTTGGTCGATATCCGAAAAGGATCCCCGATAGCCGATGTGCAACCCGATATCGATGCGATTCAGCGCACCTTGGGCGAGCGTTTGGCGAAGGGGGGCGAAATTAATCTGAGTTCGGAAGGCGATACCTTGGTTCAACAAAACGCGGTGCTCGATTTCTCGGGCGGCGCGGTGACCTATCTGGACGGCTTCATCACAACGACGAAACTGACTTCGAACGGCAGAATTTTCGATATCAGCGAAGCTCATCCGTCTCTTAAGTACGACGGTATTTACGGGGAAGTTGTCAAGGTGTATGAAAAATGGGGCGTTAGAAAAGTCTGGAAAGTAGACGGACCTTTTTCATTGGCGAGACGCGAAGCCGGTTATATCGAGGGTCATGACGCCGGACGTTTGACGATAAAAAGCCCCAACCCATTACTCGAAGGCGAGTTGAAAGGCGGCACCGCCAGCGGGCGTTTGCAGCGGACTGTAGATAGTAAGGCCTATGGCGGCGAATTGCAGATTGACATGCGAGCAGCGTCCGCAGTGGTTCAGTCGGTGATTTTATCGTCGGCTCAGAACCGAGTCGGAGTGGAAGTCGACCTCGACGATCCTTTTCCGGTTAACGATCAAGGCTTGAATGTGGCATTGGCGATTCAATCCGGCATGATCGGAAAAAGCGGAATTCAAGATGTATCGATACTGACGAATGGCACGGTTGAGATTGCCCGCAATAGCACCGTCGGATTGGCGGACGGCGGAAGTCTTCGTTTGCAAGGCGGTTCGATTAACGTTAACGGTCATGTCAAAGGAGCCGGTGCCGATCTGTCGTTGACGACCGCGCTGAATGCGCAAACGATCGGTAGATTGGACGGCTCCATCAATATCGGCAAAGACGCGAAGATCGATTTGCAAGGCGAATGGGTCAATGATAGGGCAACGCCGTTTGCTTTGATCGATAGTATGCCGGTGACGATCGGCGGCGGTAATTTTGTCGCAAGGGCCAACGGCGACATAGCATTGCAGAGCGGCAGCGTGATCGATGTCAGCGGCGGCGCATGGCTCAAAACCAACGGTACGATCGAGGCTGGCGAGGCCGGAAGCGTCCGAATGATCGCCGCGGCTGAAAACATAGGGTCCAACATTACCCTTGACGGTACGCTGAATGCTTACGGAATCAAAAACGGCGGAACGCTGGAATTGGAAGCTAATGCGGTTGCGATACGGCGAAAGCGAGAAGACGAGACCGAGGGGTTACGTCCGTTACAATTACAAGAAGGTTTTTTCGGACAAGGTGGATTTGCCAACTATATCATTAGGTCTAATGTCAACGGTCTGGTTGTCGATGATGGCGTAAACATCACCTTGCGGCAAGTTAATCGGGTCTTGGACGGAGCGGCAATAACTACGGGTAATGCCGATAGCATTGCCGCGATTTCGCGCGTATCGACCTTGCCGTTAATTCAAAGATCGCCGAGTTTGTTGGTGCTGGATTCAAACCACTCGATTAATCCTAATCCTAATAGCCATTTGGAGATAGGCAGCAATGCTAAGATCGTTGCCGATCCTCTGAGCAGTATTTCGCTGATTTCGGATTCGTCATTGTTTTTCGACGGTTCGATTACGGCGCGAGGAGGCGATGTATTGATGTCTATAATTCCTCCAGTTAATCTGCCCGATCCGTTATATCAACCGACACAGGGATTATGGCTTGGTGAAAATGCTCGAATTGATGTTTCCGGTATCGCAATCACGACTGTTGATGCATTAGAAAGGCAGGGCGGTGAAGTTTACGACGGCGGAAGTGTGATATTGGATGCGGCCCGGGGATTCGTAGCGACCAATAGCGGTTCGTTCATCAATGTGTCGGGCACCTCCGCTTCATTGAATTTGCCGCGTTTGAATCCCAACGGCTTTGGTTTAAGTTATGATCCGATCACTGTCGGTTCTCATGGGGGATCAATCGAAATATCGGCTGCCGAAGGTTTGTTTGTGGAAGGGCAGATGCTTGGTCGCCGCGGAAACGCCCCGGGTACTTTAGGAGCTACGCTTTCGGTCGGTTTAGACGCAACGCGTCGAGATCCGGATGAGGGTGAAGGCATCATACTGAATTTTCCGACCGGACCGGGTGTTCTCCAGATTTCGCAGCAAATTCAGCCGGTGTTGTTAGGTGCGTTTGCCGAAGCAGGCGATGCGTTACCCGCGCAATTGGCTACAAAAGGTTATCTGGCTTCCGACCAAGTGAGCGGCGGTGGATTCGCCTCGTTAAATGTGCTTGCCGACGATGAAATTCGTTTTAAAGACGATATCGCTTTGAAAATTCAAGGCTCGTTGGTGATGAATAGTCCTAAGTTCGGTTGGGTAAGTTCGAATCCGGGGAACGCAGGTCAAGTTGTTTTGAATGCGGCACAAGTAAAAATAGGATCGACCCGCCATCGTACGGCCATTGCCAATCCGACTGGTGGAAACGCTTCGTTGACGGTTAATGCCGATTTGATAGAACTGAACGGCGGCGCTTTTACCTCCGGTTTCAACGAGGTTAACCTAAATGCCTCAAACGATATTCGTTTGTTGGGCGAGCGTATTATTAATACGCAAATGGATTTTGTCGGCGAATTCATAACTTTCTCGAACTTGAATTTAACGGCGAAACAGATTTATCCAACTACCTTGTCTCAATTTCAATTGGCCGTTATCGGTGATCCAAACGGTTCGATCGCTATTAAAGGAAGAGGCGAGGGCGCTCCGGTATTGTCTGCTTTCGGAAAATTGGCGTTCAAAGCCCCGAATATCGAACAGAATGGCGTAATCAAAGCGCCGCTCGGCGAAATTGTGTTGGACGCTGACAATTCCATCAAGTTAGGTGCGCAGAGTATGACTTCGGTATCCGCCGAAGGGGAAATTATACCGTTCGGGGTTACCGAAGGCGGACTGGAATGGCTTTATCCGGTAGGTAATCGTAATATTATCGTGTCGGCTCCGGAAAAGCGGATAGCATTAACATCCGACCGTATTCAACGAGATGAAGGTGCCGTGATCGATTTGTCCGGGGGCGGAGATTTGTTAGCCTATGAATTTATTCCGGGTATCGGCGGTTCGGTGGACGTGTTGGCGACCGGCGAATCGTTTGCTGTGATACCGGGATTTAACGGTTATGCTCCGCTTGATCCGTTTATTAGCACGCAGGCCAATATCGATTTAGGCGCTACTGTCTACTTAGAAGGCAGCGATGCTTTGCCTGCGGGCAATTACACCGTGTTACCTGCTCGATATGCTTTGTTGCCCGGCGCATATCTGATAACGCCTCAATCGGGTACCAGGGATATGATGTCGGGTACTCGAACGATTAACCTGGAAGGGGCGCCGGTCGTGTCGGGCTTTTTATCGATTGCGGGTACGAACGCTCAATCCCAACGCCGTGAGGGATTTGCAGTCGAACTGGGAAGTATCGCATTAACTCGTTCGCAATTGAACTTGACGACGGCAAACGAGTTTTTCGCGCAACAAGCCATTGCCAATGAAACGGCTATGCCGAGATTACCGAAGGATGCCGGTTATGTATTGTTCGATGCAAAAAACCGATTGGATTTGCCAACCGTCCGAGCGGAAGCTTCGAATGGCGGTCTAGCCGGTTTAGTTGACATCATTGCCGAAAATATTTCGATCGTTAATCAAAGCAACGGTTCGGTTGGTGGAGTTGTTCAGTTGACAACCGTCGATCTCAATAACCTAGAAGTTGGAAGTTTATTAATTGGCGGTTCGAGGTCCTTCGATAAGGCTACCGGCACGACAAAAATCGATGTTAAATCTGAAACGGTAACATTGAGCGAAGATACCGTTTTGGAGGGCGCTGAAATTATCTTGACCGCTACCGATACGCTGGAATTAAAAGAAAGATCCATACTTTCCGCCGTTGGGGAGGCGAATGCGTCGGAGCAAACAAATATCTTGGAAACGACGGGAGACGGAGCCTTAGTGAGAGTCTCAGTCGGAAATCAAGTCGTTAAAAATAGAACCGGCACAGTTGGAGCCAAAGGCGATCTAATTATTGGGCAAGATTCAACGATTGCTGCTTCAAATGGTTCTGTGCTTCTCGACTCTACTCGGCAATTGCGAATGAGCGGTGAGGTGGATGCCGGAAAATCCCTAAATATCAGCGCAGAGGCGATCAATTTAGGTGAAGTGGATAATTCATTAAACGGACTATCGCTCAACAATATGCAATTGAGTCGTCTGAATGTCGATGAATTGTCACTTAACAGTCGTGGAAACGTTAATATCTTCGGTAACGTACACAGAACTGATGATGAAGGTAATTCCATTGTCGATAACGAAGGGAATTTTACATCGCTTGAATTCGGGAATTTGATCATCGATTCGGCAGGATTGGCCGGGCATCAAATGAATGGCCAAAAGGCATTGGTTTCGGCAGAAACAATAACGCTGAAAAATAAAAATTCAATCAATGGAGTAGTCGGAGCGGGTTCGGGCGAGCTTTATTTAATAGCCGATTCTATGGAAATAGGCGGGGGGGCTTTCAAATTGTCCGGATTTAATTCGGTTGACTTGACAGGCAAGCAATCAATTACCGGAGTTGGTGATTCTTCGTTGACATCTGTTGGGGATTTATCGATTACTAGCGGTTACCTGACCGGCGCGACCGGGTCTAAAACGACGATTGATGCAAGCGGACATAATTTGTCCATTGCTGCAATTCAAGACGTTCAAATGCCGAATAAATTCGGTATTGCCGCAGAGCTGAATTTAATAGCAGATGAACTGGCAATCGAAGCGCCTTTGCTCTTCAGAAGCGGAGTTGTAAGGGCCGAAGCTAAAACCGGCGATGTTGTTTTAGCAGAAAATGGCTATATTGATGTTTCCGGTACAGTCGTTACGGTAGGATTGAGCGATCCTATTCACTTGCAAGCAGGTCGTATCGAGCTGATTTCGCATCAACAAAATGTCGTTACGAATTCGGGAAGCCGGTTGTCGCTAAATGGAATCACCTCGGTCATGGACGCCGGGGCTCTAACTGTTTCGACGGTTCAAGGACAAGCGCAATTAAATGGCTCCATCAATGCGTTAGGAGGCAATTTGGCTTCTGGCGGAAACGTGATGCTGGATGTTGCTTCGTTTTCGGATGCGGGGTTTAGCGGTATTAACACGCTGTTGTCGTCATCCGGTTTTACAGGGGCAATTGATATTCGATTGAGAGAAGGTAATTTATCGATCGCACAGCAAGACCATATCAACTCGAAAAATATCAATCTAGCTGTCGATAACGGTAAGCTCGATATAGCCGGAAAACTCGATGCCGACTTTGCGGATGGCGGTTCGATCAATTTGTCGTCGAGCGATGCGTTGACATTGGCGTCGACTGCCGAATTGACTGCCGTAGCCCTTAATCCACAAGGCCACGGCGGTAAGATCAAGTTCTCGTCAATCGATGGCGGTGGTATCGTGATAGAAAACGGCGCAACAATCGATGTATCGGCGAATGGCGGCAAAGAAGGTGAGGTGCATTTGAGAGCCGAGCGCTTAGGCGCTAATGACATCAATATCGGTGCAATCGCTCAAGGTGCGATTAGCGGCGACTCGAACGTTACGGTCGAAGCAGTCGAAATATATAATTACAGCAATCTAAACAGTACTGCGATCAATACCATCAAAAACGATACTGCGGCTTATATGAGCGCAGTCGCAGTTAACGATTCTATAAATGACAAGTTCGGTACAGGATTTGAAATGGCCCCCGGCATTGAAGTCAGGTCAGCCGGTAATATCGCATTGTCGTCAAAATGGGATTTGGCCGATTGGCGTTATGGACCGAACGATACGCCCGGTTATTTAACACTAAGAGCCGCGGGCGATATCGTGCTGCAGCAGGATCTTAGCGATGCTTTCGCGCCCGGTGCGATTCCTTTTGCCGACAGCGGTTTCGAAATTCAGGTCGACGACATGTTGCAGTCGGGAAGATCGTGGAATTATAACGTCACGGCCGGCTCTCAAATTGCTGCAGCTAATAGTAAAGCCGTGACGGTTGGTATCGGCGATATCAAAATCGGTAACAACGTCAGAGTTCGAACTGGCACTGGAGATATCGATTTTACAGCGGGGCGCGACATCGCTTACGGCAATAATCGATCGGTCGTATATACCGCCGGTAGACCGGATGATGAGAATCCTTACGGTTTTAAACCGATTATTACAGGCTTAGATTTTTACGCGGAATATCCTATTGACGGCGGCGATATCAGCTTCAAAGCCGGACGAGACATAAAAGGTGCGGTGACTAATCAGTTGGTCACAGATTGGTTGTTGCGTACCGGCGACTGGACCCGTGGAGATAATGCGGAGAAAAGGCCCACGGCATGGGGTATTGGTCTTAGCGGAACCGAGTTTAAACCGTTGACGCCCGATTATAGGCAAAACGTGGGAGCATTGGGCGGCGGTAATGTTTCGATAACCGCTGCGCGTAATATAAATGATCTGTCGGTTGTGATTCCGACGACCGGTAAGCAAATCGGTCAGCCAGCCGATCCGTCCGATGGGTTCGATACCAATTATTTGACTAATGTTGTCGAAGTCAACGGCGGCGGCGATCTTTCGATCAATGCAGGCGCCAATATCGCAGGCGGCATGATTTATGTCGATAAAGGCACTGCCGATATCGTTGCAGGCGGCTCTTTGACGGCCGGTTCCAATCAAGGTAGAAGCCCCGTTTTGGCCTTGGGGGATTCGCAACTGAATGTTACGGTTGCAAAAAATATCGCATTGGAAGCGATACTCGACCCAATGGTTTTACCGCAGGGGAAAATAACGGATAAGGAAAATCTGTTTTTTAGATACAGTGCCGACAGTCAAGTCAGTCTGACATCGATTACCGGCGACGTGGTTCTGAAAAATAATGTGTCATCCATGACTTCCTTATTCAATCAACTTAATTTTGCGCAGAACGGCGCATTGACTGCGTTGAGAGTATATCCCGCTTCGCTGTCCGCTTACGCATTGAGTGGTGATGTTAAGTTGGACGGCAGCTTGATTATGTACCCAAGCGCTCAAGGGCAACTGGAGTTGTATGGTGCTAAAAACATTACCACGGGCAATACCGGTAATCCTGTGAATATTGTGATGTCCGATACCGATCCTGCTTTGCTGCCTTCGATGTCGATACCCGCGCAAAATTATTTGGAATTGTCGCGACGTTTAACTATTTCAGGTCAAGGCGATCCGAGTATGATTTATTCGACAATTCCTAATCATATTAATGACGTTCAACCTGTTTTAATTAGTACCGGAACCGGCAATATAATCGGTAAGGATCCTTTGCTGTTTGTTTCAGCAAAGCATGCCGAAGTCATGTCGGGCAATGATATACGTAATGTTAGTTTTCAGATTCAACATAATTTTAATGACGCTCAATCAGTCATAACTGCAGGACGGGATATTAAATTCGATATCGCCAGAAATTCATTGACCGGTGCGCTGACTAACAGAGTGCAAAAGATCGAGACTTCCGGGCCGGGGCAATTGACGGTTCTTGCGGGCCGTAATGTCGATCTCGGATCTTCCGACGGTCTCTTCACGGTCGGGAATCAAGTCAATCCGGCATTGGCCGAGGACGGGGCGAGTATCGACGTGATTGCCGGGCTGGCTAAAACGGACATCGATGTTGCCGCCTATGCCGCCGGTTTTCTAAATGACGGCGGCGTTTTCGGCGAGAACTATCGCCAAGCGGTGACCGACTATATGCGGCGCTTGACCGGCGATGACAGTTTGTCCGGAGACTTAGCGGCCGAAGCTTTCAAGTCTTTGGCGGCGGTCGAACAGGCGCATTTCAATGCGCACTTTCTGGATGCGTTGAGAACGACTTTCAACGATCAGATGAAAGTACAGGGCAATAAGTTCTCGGTTGCAAAAAACGGATTCGATAATGCCGGCGACGACGATGAGCGTTTTAATTATAAACTTGAAATGGATTCCGCGCAGTTAGAGCTGTTGGCCGCGACTGAAGCATTGTTTCCCGGCACGACTGTCTTGGCGGGAGTTGATGGATATTCTATCGATTCGGTCAATGGCATTGTATTTGACGGCGGTAACGATGCCGGCAGTATCTTGAGTGCTGCCTTCGGTAAACCGAGAAATAAACTACAAACCGGCGACATATCGATGTTCTTCAGCAAGATACACTCGACCGATGGCGGCGATATCAATTTGTACGCGCCGAATGGAGGCGTTAATGCCGGTTTGGCTGTCAATTCCAGCGGCGCTAAAGATGCATCGGATTTAGGTGTGGTCGCGATCAAAAAAGGTGCCGTTCACTCGCTTGTACGCGATGATTTCCAAGTCAACACGACTCGGGTGATGACGCTGGGCGGAGGCGATATCGTGATCGGTTCGACCGAAGGCGATATCGATGCCGGACGAGGGGCGAAAACAGCCTTGGCGGCACCGCCGCCGATCGTTCGCTTCGATGAGAAGGGTAACATGATCGTAGAATTACCGACTGCGGTAGCCGGTAGCGGCATCCGCGCGAATCAGGCGCCGGACGGTTCTCAAGGCGACGCTTTGCTATTCGCATTTCAAGGAATCATCGACGCATCCGAAGCCGGCGTCGGCGGTAAGGATGTCACGGTCGGCGCGACAGCGATCGTCGGTTCCGACAACATCGACGTGGGCGGCGTATCGGTCGGAGTTCCGGCGGCATCGTCGGGCAGTATTGCAGCCGGATTGGGTAATGTCGGGAACGTGGCGGCTGCCGTCCAGCAGGCGGTCGATAGTTCGGCCGATGCCGGTAAGGATGCGTCCGACAAAATGGCCAGCGCGGCGGCGCTCGGCATCATCAGCGTCGATATCGTCGGGTTCGGTGACGAGGATGTGCATTAATGGTTCTGAATGACAGAGGATTTCGTTTCGGTTTACTGGAGCGGGGTTTCGGTCGACTGGTTACCGGGTTTGTTACGGGGTTTTCAACAAGCGTGTTTCGAACATTGTTGAGGGATTCCGGACGAACGGAAAATTCCTTATGGCGTTGGCTTATTGAATTTCGGCTTATTTAATGCCGTATTCCCATATTTTCGGAAGTGAGGGTAGGTTGCCGAAAAAAGCCGATTTAGGTAGTTTCTGTATTCCCGCTTTCTTTATTCTCAAAATATCTTGGAAATTGTTGGTGTTCATTGATTATAAAACGCCAGACGTAGGGTGCGCATCGCGCACCTGGGTCAGATATATCGTTGGGTTCGGCTCCATGGAAAGGTGCGCGATGCGCACCCTACGGTGCTGGTTCTGCCTTAGTTATTTAGAGAAAAAACATGGTGCCTAAATTTGCTGTGCCGAAGTAAGGGATCAAGCTAAGGGAGTTCGGATGCGAAAGTTTTATCCCTATAGCCGAACAGACGCTAAAGAGTCTTCGAATCGTCATAATAATGTCACAAATTCCTGAAATAATTTCGCTTTAAGTTAAGCACCGAGAGTACCAATGAAACGATTTGGATTTTTGTTATTTTTTTTGATGCTGATGCCGCAAATGGCTTCTGCATGGTGGAACGCCGATTGGAGTTACAAGAAAAAAATAGATCTGGATCTCAAGCAGGCGGGAGTTAGCGTTCCGGAAGATGCCGTGGCATTGATTCGTTTACACACCGGCAATTTTGCCTATTTTATGGATATAGCGGATTTGGGTAAGGATATCCGCTTTATGGCGGGAGACGACAAAACGCCGTTGAAGTTTTATATAGAAAAACTGGACTCAATCAATGAAATGGCATTGATTTGGGTCAAGTTACCGAAAGATATTGCAAAGGCCCCGGAGCCTACCCTGTATATGTATTACAGTAATCCTCTAGCGCCTGACGGGCAGGATGCGGCCGGTGTTTTTCCTGTCGATCTAGTCTTGAGCCTGCCGTTTACGAAGGATGGCGTTGCCGACATGACCGCTTATGCGAATAATCCGTCCGAAGCGACTGCCTCGGCAGGAGAAGGCGGCTTGATTGGGCATTCGGGAGTTTTTGAAGGGGAGCAAATCGTTCGGATACCGGCTTCCGCGTCTTTACTGACGGCTCCCGATCCCGGTTGGACTTTGTCTACATGGTTGAAAATCGATCAGCCGAATGAAGATGGGGTGATCTTTCAAAGAACCGGCGCGACAGGAAGCCTGACTTTTTCTGTTAGAGAACAATCGGTGAACTTAGAGATTGCCGATGCTTCCGGCGAACTGCAAACTTTCCCGGTTACTACGCCGTTGACTCCGGGTAGTTGGCATCATTTCGCCGCAATTGTAACTGCCGATAAGGTAGTGATTTATTTGGATGGAGCCGAGGCCGAATCATTTCCGCTAGTGGTGCCCGATTTGGACGGCGATATTACCATTGGCGCCGATGCCTATGGCGCGCGCGGTTTGGTCGGTGCGATCGATCAATTGAGTGTTTACAAGTCTCCGCGTTCGGCAGAAGCGATCAAGTTCGATGTTTTGATGCAAGGTCAGGCTTCGCCTTTATTGGTGTATGGCGAAGATTTGTCGCCGGAATCGGAAGACGGCGGCGGGTCGCATGTGTTGTCGACGATGCAGCATGTCTCGCTCGATGGGTGGATTATCATCGGGATCTTGGCGGTGATGTTAGTTATCAGCTTTTTGGTAATGGCCGCGAAGGCGTTGGTCTTGATCAAGAATCACAAGGAAAACCGCAGCTTCGAAGACGAGTTCATGAAGTTGAAAACCGCCGAATTGGAAGCACTGAACCACGAAGATACCGAGGACGACGAAGCGGTCAATGCCTCGCCATTGTTGGCTTCGTTGACCGGCGGGCATGAACGATTTACCGGGTCTTCCGTTTACCGGCTGTATCATGTCGGTATAGAAGAGCTGCACAATCGTCTTGCCAAGAGTGTCGGCGCCGATGTTGCCGAGGCGGTCGTCTCCGAAAAAGGCATGGATTCGATTCGTGCAGCGATGGAATCTTGTTTGATTCGAGAAACGCAAAAGCTCAACAGTCTGATGGTGTTACTGACAATTTCTATTTCCGGGGGGCCTTTTTTAGGTCTGCTCGGTACCGTAATCGGGGTTATGGCGACCTTCGGTGAAATCGCGGCCAGCGGCGAGGTTAACGTCAATGCGATCGCGCCCGGTATTGCGGCGGCATTGGCTACAACCGTTGCCGGTCTGGTCGTCGCGATTCCGTGTTTGTTCGGCTATAACTATTTGAATAGCCGTATCAAATTAATTACCGCCGATATGTATATTTTTGTCGACGAGTTCACGGCCAAGTTGTCGGAACGCTATAGCAGCTGACAAGCCCACATATCATGAATTACCGTGCTCTGTGAAGCTTTTTAGCGGCGTGCGGCACGGTCGAAGCCGAACGAGTCATATATTATGCGTTACAAAGAAGAACTGGAAAGTTACGACGATATCAATGTCACGTCCATGTTGGATTTGGCTTATGTACTGTTGATCGTGTTTATTATCATGACCACGGCCGCCGTGCAGGGCATTACCGTCAATTTGCCGAAAGCCAGCGATACGCCGAGCCTAGCCAAGCCGAAAACCAAGGCAATCACGATCACGGCCGACGGTACGATTTTTCTCGATACCTACCCGGTAACGTTGGAGCAATTGGAGTCATTGTTGCAACAGTACCGTGCGGCCGATCCGGAATTGCCGGTGATCATCAAAGGCGATGCGACCGTGCAATATCAGAACGTTGTCGATGTATTGGCTTTATTGGGCCGCATCGATATTACGCAGATCGGTCTGGTGACGCAGAACTTGGTCAAATAATGCGGTTATGAGTAAACACAAAAGCTGGAAGGTACATCTGCCGAAAATAATCGGCGGCGTTATCGGCGCGATTTTGGTTGCATTGATCATTTACGGTATTAGCAATTTCAAGCAGGAAAGCGACGGGCGTCCGCAAAAAAAAATTCAGCCGATTACCTTGTTGAAGCCGCCTCCGCCTCCGCCGCCGCCACCGAAAATTGAGAAGCCGCCCGAACCGGAAAAGATTGAGGAAAAGATTCCGGAGCCTGATCCGGAGCCTGAGAATCTTCCGGATGTCGACGACGCGCCGCCTGCCGATAGTCTAGGTTTGGATGCCGACGGCAGCGCCGGTTCCGACGGTTTCGGTTTGGCTGCTAGGAAAGGCGGGCGCGGTTTGTTGAGCGGCAATCCCAATGCTTGGTACGGCAATATCGTTAAGAATCAAATACAAGTGGTCATTTCCGAAGTCGACGATTTACGCAGAACGCGTTACACGGCGACGGTTCGTATCTGGGTTGATAAACAAGGTAATGTCACGCGATACGAATTGGTGCGCGGCAGTAACGATGCACGGATTGACGATAAGTTGCAAATGACGCTCGCGAAGTTGAAACGAATAAATAAAGCTCCGCCGGTCGGGATGAAACAGCCGATCAAATTACGAATCACGAACCGCATTTAACTTCAGTTAATGGGAAAGAAAATGTTACAGAAAAAGGCTGTCACGGCCTTAGTGTTGTTGAGCGTTTTAGGGCCGGTGCAGGCCGGTGAAAAAGAGGAATTGCTAAAACTGCGCAGCACGACCGAAAGCCTAATCAAACAATTGGTTAAACAAGGAATTTTGACCGAAGAAACCGCCGAGACGATGTTCAAAGAGGCCGAAGCCGAAGCCGGAAAAATTGCCGAGCAGGCAAGAACCGCCGCTGCGCTCAGCAATGCGGCATCGGTTGGTGAACCCGATGATGAGGAAGTCAGGGTTTCCTATATTCCCGATTTCATCAAAGATCAAATTCGCGACGAGATTCGCGCGGAACTACGCGAGGATGTGACTGGTGACGTGATCAGCAAGGCCAAGGAAGAAGGCTGGGGCTTGGCTGATGCGTTGCCGGAATGGACGCGGAAGTTTAAGTTGTCGGGGGATATGCGGTTGCGGTATGAGCCGGTGTTTTTATCGGATAGTAATGCCGCTCCCGGCCCCAGTTATCCTAATGTCCAGGCGATCAATCAACTAGGGGGGTTGACTAACGCTATCGCCAGACAAGAAGCATTCGAAAACACGCAGACGAACAACCAGCGTTTTCGCCAACGTTTTCGTCTAGGAATCGAAGCCAATATCGCGGAAGGTTTAAAGGCGGCAGTGCGATTGTCGACCGGCAATTTCCGCGATCCTGTATCGACGAATCAGACATTGGGACAAACCGGCGATCGTTATGAATTCAGTGTCGATCGAGCCTATCTGCAATACGACGATGTCGACAGTTTTGGTTTTAATTGGCTTTCTCTGATGGGAGGACGAATCAAGAATCCATTCTTCGTCGGAGGCGGCGAGTTCACCGGTGGCTCCGAGATGGTTTGGGATCCCGATTTGTCCTTCGAGGGTTTTGCCGCGACCTACCGCTATAATCTGGGTTTGACCAACGGACTCGGCGATGATGCCCGCATGATTTATGCGACTGCCGGCGCCTTTCCATTGCAGGAAGCACCGTTCAGTCACAACGACAAATGGTTATTCGGCGGACAGCTTGGGATGAACTGGGGATTCAAAAATCACGACAGCCTTAAAGTTGCCGTGGCTTATTACGATTATAAAAATATTGCTGCTAGACCGAACTCGACAGAGCCGAATACTTGCGATTTGAATAATCGAGAAAACACCGCATCAATGCCCGAGTTCATGCAAGGCGGAAATAGCCTGGCTACGATTTGTTATGAAGGGACGCAAACGGCTCCTACTCAAATACCCCAAATGTTAGGTCTCGCATCCGATTTCAATATCGTCAATGTCAATATGCGTTACGATATGTCCCTGTTCGACGATGTTCATCTGACATTTTCAGGAGACTATGCGAAGAATATCGGTTTCGATAGCGCCAAGGTTGCGGCGAGAAGGGTGCTTGGTGCGGGTGAGGTCGACGAGCAAACTACAGCTTGGCAAGTCCGTGCCGACTTGGGTTGGCTCCGAGTCGATAAGAAAGGTAACTGGAGTACTTTTGTCGCTTATAAACGGGTCGAGCGGGATGCCGTCCTCGATGCGTTTACGGATTCGGACTTTCATCTCGGCGGCACGAACGCGAAAGGTTGGATTCTCGGCGCGAACTATGCATTTTTGAACAATGTCTGGCTGACTAGCCGCTGGTTGAGCGCCGATGCGATTACGGGTCCGCCGTTCGCCGTCGACGTATTCCAATTCGATATCAACACCAAGTTCTAAGCCAATGTTAAACAAGGCCGATATAATTAAATCGATCGTACTGGCGCTTGCTGTTGTTTCAATGACGGTTACCGAAGTTCATGCTCAGGCGGCACGCCGAGACGACGGCGGCAGCGCGCGTGTTATCAACAAGCTGCAGGCGATGGTCAGAGAAATGACCGCCGAGCGCGATGCGTTGAAATCCGAAAATGAAACGCTGGCCGCGGAAATCGAAACGCTGAAAGAGCAGCATGAAGCGGCGGTTTCTCGTGAAGAAAAGCTGAGCGGCGAGCTGGACACGCAAAAAAGTACCAATGAAGCGGTTCGCGGTCGGCTCGATCAAACCCATGAGAAATTGGTAGAGGTTGTCGAAAAATATAAGGTTTTGAATCAGGCCAAAAACCAATTGAGCCTGGAACATGCCGAGTTGCAAAAACTACAAGAGTTTACCGTTTCGGAACTGGATACCTGCGAAGATAAAAATATCAAGATGTATCAAGCGACTCGAGGCATGCTCAAAGATTATAGCGGGCAAAGCCTTTGGTCGCGATTGGTGCAGTCCGAGCCGGTTTTCCAATTCAAAAGCGTCGAACTCGAAAACATCATTCAGGAATATGAAGACAAATTGATAGAGCAAAAGTACAGGCGCAAGACCGAGCTTGAGGAAGTTTACGAAGAGGCAGAAATCGTGGATGAAATGCAGGAATCCGCTCAAGATTCAGAACCTGAAGAAGCTCAAGAACCTGACGAAATTGAGGAAGGCGGTTAAAAGAAATATCGAACGATATCTAAACATCCCTCGTTCCCACGGTCCTCCGTGGGAATGCATACCGATCTTGTTTCGGCAGCCAATGTCTGGGTTCCCACGGAGGACCGTGGGAACCAGAAAAAGGGCAGCGACCGAGTGCTAAATTGCCATGTTGTCCGGCAAGACTATGGAACATGAGCGATTGGGGCTTCGATCGCCGCGACGAAGGTGTCGCTCCCACAAGGGGGCGGATGCTCTGTGGGAGCGATCCCCAGATCGTCCCTCACCTAACGCTAGGTGAGGGAAAGTCGTTAAAGGTGGGTTGCAATAAAAGTCATCGAGGTCTTATAGGCTAAGACTGCAGGCATTCCCTCGTTCCCACGGAGGACCGTGGGAACCAGAAAAGTGAAAGAGAAGCTAATGTTGCCTCGTTCCATCGTTCTAGCCTGTGAATGCATACCGATCTTGCCCTCGGCAGCCAACGCATGGGTTCCCACGGAGGGTCGTGGGAACCCGAAGTTCAATCGGTCGAACAGGTCTCCGGAAGCTAGAGCTTCCGGTCTCTGCCTTCCCAAGCTAGAGCTTGGGAAGGAGCGATAACTTATACCTATTGCCTCGCCTGCTCGCTTCCGCTCTTGGAAAATGCGAAGAAACATCAATCGGCAAACCCGTCAGAACAGCCCGAATTTCAGAACCAAACAAA
Organism: Methylotuvimicrobium sp.; assembly: GCF_050611805.1. Lineage (NCBI taxonomy): Bacteria > Pseudomonadati > Pseudomonadota > Gammaproteobacteria > Methylococcales > Methylococcaceae > Methylotuvimicrobium > Methylotuvimicrobium sp. Next base: position 13,834 of record NZ_JBNGHF010000034.1, on the reverse strand, counting down.
TATTCATGAAGTCTTTTACACGAAAGTACCGTTCCATTCTTTTTATCATCCTTTCCTCCGCAGCCTTGACTGCCTGCGACGACACCGAACGTAAAATGAACGAATATCTCGAACAAGGTAAGCAATTTTTTCAAGCGGGCGATTACGAGAAAGCCCTTGCCGCTTTCGAACAGGCGCTCGAACTTAAACCGGATCAAGTCGAAGCCTTGTTCGAATCGGCCGAGATTTCAGTAAAGTTGGGCAATGTACAACAAGCCGCAGACCTTTACCGGCAGGTCGCCAATGCCGATCCGAAACATTTGAAGGCTCGCGTCAAACTCGGACAAATCTATCTGTTGGCCGGTCAAGTCCAAGAGGCCGAGACATTGATGAAACAGGCGTTGGCTATCGATGCCGAGAGTCCAGATGCCTTGGTCTTGCAGGCTGGGATTTTGGCCGCGCAAAATAGTAGTGATGCCGCGATCGTCAAGGCGGAAGCCGCACTCGCGAAAAGGCCGGGTGATGTTCCTGCCGTATTGCTGCTTGCATCGCTCAAGGCCAAATCGGGCAAACTGGATCAAGCGATCGAGTTTGTCCGCGGTTATGCAGATCAAAATCCCGACGATACTTCGTTACGCTTGATGCTGGTCAATCTATACGTCAAGACTCAAGCTTTCGACAAGGCCGAAAAAACTCTCGAAGACATCATTAAAATCGAACCGAAACCCTTGCTGCATCGTAAGCGTTTGGCTTTGTTTTTGATCGAGCACAATCAACTCGACAAGGCTGAAAGCGTATTGCGCGATGCCGTTATCGATTTGCCCGACAATCGGCAGGCGATTGTCAATCTGCTCGATTTCCTGACCGAAAAGCGGGGGCCGGAAATCGCCGAAGCCGAACTGATTCCGTTATTGGAAGAATATCCCGACGACTTTGTTTTGAAGTTCGGCTTGGTTAATTTGTATCTGGCGCAAAATCTGACCGATAAAGCCGAGCAGGCGTTATTGGAGATAGTCGAGGCTGATCCTTCCGGTGTTCAGGGCATCAATGCCGAAAATCGCTTGGCAAGGCTCTACGCCAATACCGGCCGAAACAGGCAAGCTGCCGAATTACTCGAATCCGTATTGCACAAACAGCCCAAACAAAGCGATGCCTTGATTTTGCGCGGCGAGTTGGCGCTCGCCGAAAGCCGCTTGACCGATGCGATAAAAGACTTGCGCGAGGTGTTGGTGGATCGCCCGAACGATGTCGTGGTATTGAAGTTGTTGAGCACCGCCCATCGGCTGAATCAAGAACCGGTGCCGGCGTTGGAAAATCTTGAAAAAATCGTGCAATTGCAGCCGACCGACGAGAATGCGAGGCTTGAATTGGCCGAATTGTTGCTTACTACCGGTAATCCCGGTAAGGCCGTTCAGCATATCGGCGCGTTATTGCAAACCGATCCCAATCATAAAAAAGGATTGGAGGCTTTGTTCAAGATTTATTTGTCACAACGGCAATGGGAACAAGCCCGCCGAGTCTCGGATGCCGTGCAGCAAGCCTTTCCCGATGAAGCGACGGGGTACTATTTGGCCGGTTTGGCTTACCAAGCCGAAGGTAATTCCGAAAAGGCGGTCGAGCGCTTTGCCGATGCGTTGGTCAAACAACCCGATGCGATCGAGCCGTTGACGCAATTGGTCAATATCCAGTTGCAATCGAAAAAGCCGGACCGCGCTTTGGTCAAGCTTCAAGAAGCCGTGAAGCGGCAACCCGAGCATTTTGTCGCTTACAATCTGATGGGCGGCGTGTTGGCCGCGGCGGGCAAAGCGAACGATGCGGTCGCCGCATTCAAAAAGGCGATCGATATCAAGCCCGAGTGGGAAAATCCGTACCGCAATTTGGCCGGTATTTATCTCAATCAAAACCATAAAACGAAGGCAGTTGAAATTCTGAATAAAGGCATCGAGAAAACCGCATCGACGACCTTGACCGGCGACTTAGTCGCGATTTATCACCGCGACGGAGCTCATGATAAAGCGCTTGCCTTATTGGAGGAAAATTACCGTATGCAACCGAATTCGGCGGTGGCTTTGAATAATTGGGTCCGTTATTTGACCGAACTGGGCGACGATAGCGCAACATTGGATCGTGCGGCCAAATTGGCCGCGCCGCTGGCGAAAACGGGGCATCCCGATATGTTATATACGGTCGCCGTGTTGGCCTACAAGCAAGGTAGTTACGAAAAGGCGAAAGAGTTGTTGTTGAAAGTGACAGCGCTCGCGCCCGAATCGGCGATCGCTCAATACCGTTTGGGCATGGTGTATTTCAAACAAGGCGATAGCAAACGGGCGAAAGAGCATCTTGAGCGGGCCGTAGGCAAAGACGACAAATTTATCGGTATCGAGGAAGCCCAGCAGACTTTGAAGGCGCTTGAGGATGTTTAAATTTGTATCGGTTGCGGAGTTTATTTAAGCTACGCGGCTTCGATACCTTTTCTTCTTACCCGTCCTCTCCGGGCTTCGAAATCGCGACGAAGGCGTCGCTCCCACAATGGATTTCCAAGCGCTGTGGGAGCGACGCCTTCGTCGCGATGATCGGAGTCGCCTACACGCAAAAAACAACAGACTGAAGGAAGATAAGACATTCCAGCACCCAAGAACGCCATTTTGCGTTCTATTGCCCGATCTATTTTTTAGTATGCGATAGAAATATTAGAAAAGAAACGAGCTATAGGTAGTCCAGCGGGTGGCTGAACGATTTGCCTTAATCCGTGTTGTTTTGATCGGCGTCAAGATTGTTTCGTTTTTGTAAACTCGTCAATAAAAGAATGCCAGAGAAAAATAAGCTAATACCGGCAGGTAATGGTATTGGGGCTGAAGGAGTAATTCCGTCCGGTAATTGGACTAGGGCAGGAGGAGCTATAAGTATTGGATACAAAATTTGAACTGGATCGATATTTGGTGAATTCAACGCACCGCTTACACTGATAGAACCCGGAGTGTTACCCACTAGAAGGGTACCTCTGCCTGCAGAGACAGAAATGCTGCTATAACTATCTCTCGAATTGCCGATATCACTTCCTTGGGATAATGTTATCGAGCCTTCGGGCGCACCGAAGACTACATCGGAACCAATAAGCATATTACTGGCTACTAATTCAATCGTCGGTGCGCTAAGGGTTGCATTATCGATCGATAAAGAACCGCCGGAAGTTATCGAGATTTTACTATCGGACTCGATTGTCCCGTCGGATATAGAGAAATCTCCGGAACAGCCGAGCGAGACGGATTTGAAAAACGAAACCGTTTGAATGCCGGAACAGTTCATCGATCCGATGTTAGCGATCGAAACTGCATGGGCTTGAAACGACGCTAGCATCAACAGAAGTAAGGAAGGCCGGCTCATTATTAACCCCTAGTGTGTATATATGTTTGGATTTTAGCGAGCCTTTATGACATTTCGGTTAAAAATTGAATCAATCTATTTCTGAGGCCGATATTGTCAGGATATGCATAAAGGATTGGAGCAAGCGGCGCTAAAAAAAAGATGGTTTTCGAAAAGATTGCAATCCGATGGAATACGATAGTCGCCAAGTAATTGTTCAGACCTTGCATCCAAAACAAGTTGACAACTTGGCCTCCCCCTTTAAAAAAGGAGGATTATGCTGTTACCCAAGCTCCAGCTTGGGTAAGCTGTTCAGGAAGCTCTAGCTTCCCGACGATCAAGGAAGATTGAACGAGCGAGTCGGGGTTGATTGCGGTTGTTTCGGTCACTGGAAGCAGGAGCTTCCGGGGCGTGTTTCCCAAGCCGGACCTTGGGAAAGAGCGTGATGCGGGTTGGTCGTTTTTAGCTTGACGCGCATGGCTTACGAACCCCGTCCTGCTAGGGGATATGCTGATCTTTGGGCTTTAGCTGAAGAAACTTGCTAATCAGTTAATTCTTTGCCAACCTAATGGCAAAAAACATCATTACTGTATTTATGCTTCAAGCAGCTTTTGAATTCTAAATTCCAGTTCAGGATCATGTCCGAACAAGCATTCGGCCAACCGGCCTTCTTTGTCGATTAGAATGCTGGACGGCGTGCCTTGCAGATCGAAAAGTTCGAAGGTTTCGGCACGGTATTTAAGGCCTTCAAGGTAAAAGGCTACATTTTGCCGGATTTGCTCGCGTTGCAGATCGCTTTGTTGCTCGAAATCGGGAATACGCGAATTTATGAACTCGGTAATTTCTTCGTCGGTGAAGTTTGCCCTGCGTTCGATCAAGCGGTCCATGGCCAATGGAAATGGGATCCGATAGGAAAGCTTGCCGTCATCCAGCAAATCATGTTCGGCCAATACACGATAGGTATGCCCGATGACCTGTTGTTGATCAACCAAAAGCTTTAAGTTGTCCAGCGTGTTTCTATCGAAATCTTCGAAAGCCGTTGATATGCCGATGACCGTCAGGCCCTTATCGGAGTATTTTCGATGCATTTCTATTGCCTGGGGCAAGCCATAAAGGAAGCAGCCGGGACAATTGAGTTGAAAGACTTCGATAAGTACGACTCGCCCGTGTTGCTGTGTTAAATCAATAGGGTTTCCCTGTACCCAATCGGATACTGGCAATAGTGGAACTGTTTGGCTAATTCGAATTTTATTCATCATTATTTACCCGAATATGTTGTTACGGTTTCGGACTCGCAAAGTAAGATTTTTGGAGTTAGTGTTTCGTTTCGACCATCGTTGTCGAAAAAGGTTTTGTTGACGAGCTTCTCGAAACCGGCATGCAAGAGGTAACTTTTCAGTCCTCCGGCAATTATCGTTCCCATGCTCTGCGCTCATCGTTATACATAAATTGTAGGGTACGCTGCGCGTACCAAAACCGTGCCCTGGCGGCTCGGTTGGCACATGAACATTGCGGGGTTACCATGGTACGCTCAGCGTACCCTACGCGGATCGCCTAGCGCTAGGTGGTCCGCGAGTGTTAAGTGACAATAAATGGTATTGAGGTCTCATTGGCTAAGCTTGCAAAAGGGTAATTTTTTGGCTTATGTATAACGATGAGCGCTCTGCGTGGGAATGCCTGAGTACCGCTCCAGCGGTACGAGACGCTAGAGCGTCTCGGTCTTCGTTCCCACGCTGGAGCGTGGGAACGATAGGGGGGATGTGAATAATTACTGCAAGAGCGTTCAGGGTTTCTCTAGCCGGAGAGGCTGTGAAAGTATTCAATATTATGAAATAACCATGAAAAGCATGAGGCAATATTAAGGATTAAATTTTTGATATTATTGTCTTTCTCTTCATTTTCTTCATGTTCTTCATGGTGAATAAATATTTTATGAAGTATCGATGAATACTTACAAATCAATTTATTTTCCGAGTCTATAATGTCGTTTTTACGGGAATCGCAAAGAATATCCCAAATCAGTCAATTCAAGTCAGGAATAAGGCAATGAATCCACGTGTTAGAGCGTCGAATAAAGAAATATTCGGTTGGGCGATGTTCGATTTTGCAAACCAGGCGTATACCTTGCTCATTGTAACGGTCGTCTTCGGCGATTTATTTACGCGAGTGATCGTCGGTGATGCGCCCGATTATCGGCTGGGTAATCTACTTTGGAGTCTTTCGTTGGCAATCGGTTATTTGGGTGTCGTCATTTTTTCGCCCATAGCCGGCGCAGTTATGGATTACACAGCCAATAAGAAACGTTTTTTATTCGGTAGTTATCTATTGACGGTGTTCAGTACGGCAGCGCTTTATTTTGTCGAGCCGGGTTTGGCGTGGTTGGGCGTATTATTATTGATTATTTCTAATTTTGCCTATTCGATCGGCGAAGCATTTATTGCGGCATTTTTACCCGATCTCGGCCCGCCGGACGATTTAGGCAAAATTTCCGGTTTCGGTTGGGCGCTCGGTTATGTCGGCGGGATGGTTTCGGCGATATTTGTATTGCTCGTGCTGGGTGAAGTTAGCGCTGAAAATTTTGAAAGTATTCGTTGGGTGGGCCCCTGGGCGGCGGCATTTTTCTTAGTCGCGGCGATTCCGACTTTTTTATGGGTCAAGGAGCGTGGCGTGCCTTGTCCATTGCCGCCTGGAACAGGATATTTTCGTATCGGTATCGGCCGTGTGCGAAATACGGTTGAACATATCAAGGATCACCGCGACCTAGCGGTAATGTTGGTGTCGATTTTTTTCGCGATGAGCGGTATATATATCATCATTACGTATGCATTCATCTATGGTGCGCAAATTATCGGTTGGGACGAAGAGGTCAGAACTTGGATGTTCATTATTGTGCAGATTACCGCAGCCTTAGGGGCGGTGGCTTTTGGTTTCATACAAGATAAGTTGGGTGCGTTGTTTACTTATCGGCTGACGTTGATATTGTGGATATCGGCCATTGCGATGATTTATTTGACTCCTGTGTTTACTGAGATGATGCTGTCTCAGTTCAATGTCGCTTGGCAAGCGCAATATGTTTTTTTATTCGTCGGTAGTGTTGCGGGGTTGAGTTTAGGGTCTTGCCAGTCGTCGACTCGAACTCTAGTCGGCTTGTTCTCGCCGTTATCGCGTTCTGCCGAGTATTTCGGTTTTTGGGGTTTATCGATGAAGTTGGCCGGCATGTTCGGCTTAATGGCAATAGGTTTGTTGCAGATTTTGGTCGGGCTGAAAAGCGCGATCTTGTTTTGCATTGTACTATTTGGCGCGGCTTTGTATTTCAGCCGACAAGTAAGCGAGGCAAACGGGCGCGCGGCGGCCGAGAAAGCTGACCGGGAGTGTGTTCTATAATTGGAATTAATACCACGGATAATAAAAACGAGGACGATAGCGGTAGTACCCGTAAGGATAAAAGCCCCAGGGATAAGGTCCGTAACCGAAACCGGCGCCGAAATCGCAGCGGCAATCCCTTTGAGTGCGTTCGGGCCAACGATGAACCGTTTGGATTTCGACGACGGGTACAGTCAGCGATTTATTGCCGATTTTAAGCGTATCGCTGCCTTTTAGTGTGCCGGCGGCTGTGATTTGGGTATTTTTACGGTAAACGGCAGGGTCGTAAAATTCGGGAGTTTCCAGGATGAATCGACCTGCGGTTTCTTTGTCGGTTTGCGGTCTTCCGAATCTGTCTAACGGGTAATGAAGAATCTGTAGTCGGCTAAGGTTCTCCTCATTATCGACTTGGATGATCGTGCCGCCCCAGCGTACTCGGTAATTTTTATAGGTGTCGATGCGGTTGATGGTTTCGATATATTGAATGTCCGGCACCGGTGCGTTTTGTATTGCCACGGGTAGGCTGGAACATCCCGGTAAGATGAATGCGCAAAAGAGGGTAAACCATTTCATAGCCTGGGCTCACGGTGTTTATTGATATTTGTTTCAGACCTTTTTTTTAACGCCTAATTCATTTTAGACGATTTCTCTCGATATTTCGGCGAGTGTGTGATTACGGCTTATGAGAGAACGCAGTTTCAAGGTCTTTGGTCGCGGTTTTTTAGGATTCGGTCGTAAATAACTTCCCTATTTTTAATGCACGGTAAGCAGGTTCGGTAACCCGCTACAAAACTCATAGCTCCAGGAAGTTATTTTTCATGAAATCCTTAGGACTTGAGTAAATAAAATTTATAAAAGCCTTGTAAACAGTTAATATGGCTCAATATTTAAATACGACTTACGCGGTGGAATTATGCCGAATAATGGCTTTTCCATGCTGTTTTCATCAGAAAATTTAATCGAATAGGATCAATTGCTATGAAAAATGTTAGTTTACCTTCTTTACGGGCTTTGAATTTAAGTCTTATATTGTTTGCCGGTTCGATAGGTGTCGCGGGGCTTTCCGGTTGCGCTACGGTCGGTAAGGATTTTGCCGCATCGCGGGTGATGGATCTAAAAATCGGCGAGACGACTCAAAATCAAGTACGGGAAATGTTTGGTCAGCCATGGCGGATGGGCATGGAAGACGGTCGTCACACTTGGACGTACGGAAAATATAAATATTCCTTATTCGGACCGGCCGAAACAGAGGATTTGGTCATTCGCTTTGACAATAACGGCATTGTTCGGTCGTATACCTTCAATACCAGTAAAAAATAAGGAATATGTACAAAATAACTTCTACCAGCATTACGCATTGTGGCGGTTCGGTGACTCGCTTGACAGGAAGCCGTGAATACTTCGATGTAGGCTTGACGGCGGCTTTCCCTGCCACCGACCCTGTCAATCGAGCCGCCGACCCCCCTTCCAACAGTTATCGAATTTATTTCATGTTCGTTACCAAGTGCCGATGATATGACGGCGCCGATCGAGATCACGCATCAAAAGCTGGTTGTTGCTGTTTCATCCCGGGCTTTGTTTAACTTGGACGAGTCGCACCGTATCTTCGAGAAGGAAGGCAAGGAGGCTTTTTGCCGTTACCAGATCGAGCATGAGGATGAAATACTGGAGCCCGGTTTCGGTTATGAACTGGTGAAGAAGTTTCTGGCGTTGAACGCCATCAGCAAAAGCGGCCCGATTGTCGAAGTGATCTTGTTGTCTCACAACAGTGCCGATACCGGTCTTAGAATTTTTAATTCGATCGCGCATCATAAACTCGATATTTCCCGCGCGGCGTTTACCAGCGGTGTTTCACCTTACGAATATATTCGGGCATTCGGCGCGCATTTGTTCCTTTCGTCGAATGCGGTCGATGTCGCTAACGCCTTGGCGGCGGGTTATGCGGCCGCGACGATATTGTCGGGTTCTTCGCTGAAAAAGTCTCATGATCAATTGCGTATCGCATTCGACGGCGATTCGGTCTTGTTTTCGGACGATTCCGAGCGTATCTATCAAGAGCGCGGTCTAAGCGCATTTACCGAAAACGAGTGCAGCCAAGCTAAAAATCCACTGCCTGGAGGTCCTTTCAAGGAGTTTTTGAGTACATTGCATCGTATTCAGGCTCAGTTCGACCCGGATGCCGTGCCGATTCGTACGGCTTTAGTAACCGCGCGCGGCGCGCCGGCTCACGAACGGGTGGTTAGGACGCTTAGACTTTGGGGGGTCAGAATCGATGAGGCTTTATTTTTAGGCGGCATGCCGAAAGGCCCTTTCTTGGATGCTTTCGGTGCGGATATCTTTTTCGACGATCAACAAGGTCATTGCGAATCGGCTGCTCGGCATGTTGCCGCGGCTCATGTGCCGCACGGGGTCAATAATCGGAAACGATCCGGTAATGCATGAAATGGTCGTTTTCTTCGATGAGTTTTTTCAGAAAATATCGGCTTTCGGGCCGATCGGAGCGTATGAGTTGATCGCCGGTTGAATATTTGCCGGGCGGTAAAAAGGCGGAGCTATCCTTGTTCGGTACTTCGATCGTGATGGCCTCGAAGTGATTCGACAGTCTCTGAATTGAAATGGATTTCGGCTCGCCGGGAATTGTTTCAATGAGCACCTGCTGAGAGGGCGATGTGTTGCTGAGCGATTCGCGAATGATGCCGAGTTTCGGTTTGGTTTGTTCGTTATAGATGATTATCGGTTGGCCGGTAGCGATGCCGTCTTGTTTCGCTTGACCCAAATAATAGTTTGGAATTTTAGCCTGCTGTAAATGAATCCGGTCCGTTACGATACTTTTGCCCGGTCGTTGCGATAAATTCATGTGTTGAGGGCTTGCCGACTTAAAGTCGCTATCCAAAGGTGCGAGTTCCAAGTCGCGAATCGATGCAGCGGGGGCGGGTTGACCGCTTATGCGGTTGATTTTAAAGATTCGTTCCAGACGCTTTAAGCTTGCGCTTATCGCGGTCAAGCCGATTGCAAAGTAATGCGCCTTCGGTTTTGATAGCATGATGGAGTCGAGTATTTCCTGATGTCCGTTTAGTTTTTGTCTTAGCTTAAAAAAATAACCGTCATGAGCTTCGATTTCCGGAGCAATTTCGAGCAAGTGCCGTGAGACGGCTTCGATATCAAAGACAAGCCCGGTTCCTTCCGGATCGTTCGGAAGAATCTTTCGCGGTTTATTTTCGCAAGTGTCCCAGAAATAAGTGTTGGTTGAGTCAAAAGTATTTTCGATTTTGATCAGTTCTGCGCATTTTCCGGCGAGATTGTAATACCAGGAGATGCGTTCAGGTGAGGCAGGGTAGGGCTCGAATAACGCGAATAATAGATTGCGTTGCAACACCAATACAATCGATTGAAGCGGTTTAAATGCTTGAAACTTGGTTGAAATAGCCGAATGAAATAATTTTTCTTCAACGGCGATTCGATAGAGTTCGGCCGTTTTTTGCCAAAGCGTCATTGACTGGCGTTCGGAAATCAATGTGTTCATTCGCATCGTTAAACCGGCCAGTTGAAGCCCGGAGTAAATGGCGTGGGCCTTGCGGTCTTGGGTTAAGGGTTGATCGATTGCGGCATGACAATAGGCGAGACAGTGGCTCCGTAAAAGTTGGCTTCCGAGTCTTGCAATCTTGCGGGACTTAGGATTAACCGAACCTTCGGCAGCAATTGCAGGTACCAGTAACGAGTAAAGTTTATCGGAAACATGAAGGGTCGATGGGCTTAATAAATCGAGTGTTGATAGTAGGTCGCTGTCGCCTATACCGATGCGGTAAAGAATTTTTAAAACCGCATAAAGTTCCATGCCGGATGATATCGCATCGAGTTCGCTGAGTTGGCTCAACCATGAGCTAACCGATTCCGTCTCAAGTGAAAATGGTAATGATTCAGCTTTTTTCATTGTAAGGATCTCGGTCATTTTTTTAATAATTGTAATCGGTGTAGCTATCTTCGTTGAGAAAATGTTCGCAATTCGACTTACGGGTAAATAATTTATTGAGATAACGTACCCTTCGTAGATCAAAATTCGGCACCAGGGGGGGCGTCAAAGGACGCCGTGACCCCCATCACCTAAATTCCTTAGTCCATTAGTCTGAAAAGAACAGTTGGCATGTGTTTTAGACCGTTCGTGCTGAGCCAATTCGAAACATGAAGGGTCTACAACACTTTCACCGGCTTAGTGAAGTCTCAAACTGCTCTTTTTATAATTAGCTATGGTTAACTATCTTGAATAATTTAGGCGCTGGGTGAATACGTCCATGTAGGCTCTAAGTGAGCTCCGTGCCGATCCCTCATCTAGCGTTAGGCAAGGGATCGGACATCCGGCCCCTCCTGGGCCACTACCGAAATTTGAAGTGCAAAAGGTATGCATCTATGTTGTTATGGAGTAAGCGGCTGTTTATAAGGACTTCCGGCGATTTCTCGCACCAATTTCGGTACGAGATAACCCGGCAGTCTTTTTTGCAGGGTTTCGTATAGGCTCAAAGTTCTTTCATCGGAAACTTCAAAATGCCCGGTACCGGTCGCCTTGTCGAGGCAATGCAAATAGTAAGGCACGATGCCGTTGCGAAACAAAGTTTCGCTGAGCCGGCAGAGTTGATCGGCATTGTCGTTGATGTTTTTTAGTAACACAGCCTGATTGAAAAGCATGATGCCGGTAAGCTTGAGTTTACGGCTTGCGGTCTCGACGGCGGTACTTATTTCGTTGGCATGATTGCAGTGCATGACGATCGTAACGCTTGGCCTTGCGGTATTCAGGGTCTTGATTAATTCATCAGTGATTCGCGACGGCAGCACGATAGGGATGCGGCTATGAATGCGGATGCGGGTTAGATGTTCGATCGCATTTAGCTGCTCGATGAGTTCGGCTAGACGGCTATCGCTTAATAACAACGGGTCGCCGCCGCTGAGAATGACTTCGGTTATGCTCGTATCATTGCGGATATATTCGATGGCCCGGTTTTGTTTTTGGCGTCCGAGTTGGTAATCGGCATACGGAAAATTTCTACGAAAGCAATAACGACAATTGATCGCGCAGGTTCCGGTATTGATCATCAATACCCGGCCTTGATATTTGTGCAAAATATGGTTTTCGCGGGTAGCCATGAGATCGCCGACCGGATCGTCGTTGAAGCCCGGGTTGGCGAGGGTTTCATAGTGAACCGGTAGGATTTGAAGCAATAAAGGATCGTTGGGATCGTTTTTATGCATGTTTTCTGCAAAGCTTTTCGGCACTTTCAGTGCAAATTGCTTCGCGGCCTGTTTCGATATCGGTAAGTTTTTTGGGTCGAGTTCCAAGAACACGCACAGCGCATCGATAGTCGTGAAGGCTTCGGCAAGCTCTTGTTGCCAGGGAATTTTCGGGATAAACGGAGGGTTTTTGGTCATCGGGTGCGATTTCGTGTTTCTAACAGTTCGGGCGTCTATTATAATGGCGAGCTTTTATTTTTAATTAATTCTTTATTCTTAATTGGCAGTCGTGAGGAAAATATGGCCACATTTAGTACCAATGAATTTAAAGCCGGATTGAAAGTTATGCTGGACGGCGATCCCGCCGCGATTATCGAAAACGAATTCGTCAAGCCGGGAAAAGGCCAAGCATTCAATCGGGTTAAGATCAGAAATCTGAAAACTGGACGAGTCATCGAAAGAACGTTCAAATCGGGCGAGTCTTTAGAAGGCGCCGATGTGGTCGATATCGAAATGCAATACCTCTATAACGACGGTCAATTCCGTCACTTCATGGTTCCGGATACTTTCGAACAGTATCAGGCTGATGAAAAGGCCGTCGGAGATGCCGGCCTTTGGCTTAAGGATCAAGATATGTGTACCGTGACGCTATGGAACGACGTTCCTCTTTCGATCGTGCCGGCCAATTTTGTCGAATTGGCGATTACCGAAACCGATCCGGGCGTCCGCGGCGATACTTCCGGTGGCGGCGGCAAACCGGCAGTTTTGGAAACCGGCGCGGTCGTTCGCGTGCCGTTATTCGTGCAAACCGGCGAAGTGATCAAGGTCGATACTCGTACCAGCGAGTATGTTTCGCGCGTCAAAGAATAGTGACACCGGGCGATTGGCGACCGACCGGTTCGTTGGAGCATTTGCGTCAGCGGGCGCGAATGCTGGCTGCGATTCGCCGGTTCTTCGACGAATCGAATATACTTGAGGTTGAAACACCGCTCCTCTGTCACGGCATCGGCACAGATCCGCAGTTAGCCTTTTTCAGTACCGAGTTTTGCTTTCATCCGAATAGGCAGATGCTGTATTTGCAGACTTCGCCCGAATTTGCGATGAAGCGATTGCTGGCAGCTGGTTATGGTTCGATGTACCAAATCTGTAAGGCTTTCAGAAACGGCGAGTCCGGCCGTTTTCATAATCCCGAATTTACTTTGCTCGAATGGTATCGAGTCGGCTTCGATTTATTTCAATTGATGGCGGAAATCGACCGGTTGATACAGGTTGTCGCGAAGCCTTTTAGAACACTTAAGCAAACGCATACCGTTCATTACCAAGAAATCTTTCGAAATTATACCGGTCTTGATCCGCTGATGTTTTCGGCCAGCGTTTACCGGGAATTTGCCGAAAGCGCGGGCCTACCGGAAGCTGTTTCGATTTGTGAAAACGATCATGCGCTGTGGCTGGATTTTCTTTTCAGTCATTGCGTGCAGCCTCATCTGGGAGAAGGCCGTTTATGCATGGTTTACGGGTTTCCGGCCTGTCAATCGTCGCTTGCGCGCCTGAATGCCGATAATCCCGCAATAACCGACCGTGTCGAGATTTTTATCGACGGCGTGGAATTGGGTAACGGTTTTTATGAACTGTGTAATGCCGACGAGCAGGAGGCCCGTTTCGATAAGGAAATCGAATTTAGATCCAGCAATGGGCTGCCGCCTGTTGACAAAGATCGGCGCTTCTTACAGGCGCTCGAATCGGGTTTGCCCGATTGTTCCGGGATGGCGATCGGTTTGGATCGTTTATTGATGGTGATGGCCGGAGCCGAGTCTATCGAGCATGTCTTGGCGTTTCCTGTCGATAGGGCTTGATGGTGAAAGGTGAAAGGTGAAAGGTGAAAGGTGAAAGGTGAAAGGTGAAAGGTGAA